>JBHEKR010000188.1:0-15751 GCA_041859365.1 Candidatus Hydrogenedentales bacterium | reverse complement strand
GAGGTTTCAACCCTGAATAGCGGGCAGGAAGAGCCAGGGATCATAGATTTCGCCGTCGATGAGGACTTCATAGTGCAGGTGCGGCGTGGAGGCATTGCCAGTGGCCCCAACGGTTCCGATGAGATCGCCCTGCTGGAGGATATCCCCCACGGCGACGGAAATCTCATCCATATGGCCATAAACCGTTCCAACCCCATCTCCATGGCTAATTTCCACCACAAGCCCATAACCGCTTCGGGTCCCGGCGTAAGTCACTTCACCGTCGGCGGCCGCCATGATGGGCGTGCCGGTGGGTGCTTTGATGTCCATACCCTTGTGGTCGCGCTGACCTCGGGGGCCGAATCGCGAAATCACCTGGCGATCGGGATGCTCGACGGGCCAGATGGAGGGCTCTTTGGTCCATTCCGACGGAACATGCTCCTCGACGGGCGCAAATCGACGAAAACGAACATCACGCAGGGACTCCGTCTGGACGGACACCGGAGGAATCGGATCGAAAAGAATGGGCTTCCCTGGGTCGGCGGATTCGCCATCCGGCGTGGACTGACAGCCGAAAAGGCCTATCACCAGCAGAATGGCCAGGAACTGCCCCACGGACCGGTAGTATCGATGGATTTGAATCTTCACGTGTGCTGAACTCTTTCCACGGCTACGCTTTCCCCCGGAAAATGAAGACGTACTTTACCGGAAGAACAGCCGCACACGCAAACGGCCCTCGTCGGCGGAATTCGAGTCGAGCTGGGAAATCGGACTCAGACCAGGCGAATGATGAAGGGATAACGATAGGAGTCGCCATCTTTCGCTTTGACCGCCGCCACAATCGAAAGCACGAGGGAGGCCAGGGAAATGGCGATTACAAAGGGTATGCCAATGAGGATGATGCAAAAGGGCGCGGCAATGGTCAGGTAGACACAGATGTTCAATTGAAAGTTCACCGCCTCCCGGCCATGCTGATCGATGAAGTCGGACCCTTCCTTCTTGATCTGCCATACGACAAGCGGTCCAACAATATTTCCGACGATAGGCACGAAGTAGCCCGCGAGTGCCGCCAGGTGGCAGAGCATGGCCATGGTCTTTTCTTCATCACTCGGGTTCAGTTCCATGGCAATCTGCCTCCTCTTAATAAAATCAGGACGCCACACACCGTCACGAGTGGATTATTTCACAGCCTGCGGATGCACCGCAATGGAGCTTTCGGCCCCGCTCAGCGCCGACGACGCTCGGGCGGCGGCAGTGCCTGACCCGGCGCGCGGTTGTCCATGCGCACCCGCAACTGGGACCAGTCGAGCCCCGGCTCGATCCGGGTATTCTCGGGCTTGAGCTGCTGAAAACGCTCGTAGTTGCGATAGAGGATATTCTCCAGCAAATCCGGGCTGAGGCCCAGACCGCGCAGAGGCAAATCGGGCAAGAGAGGCGTCTTGTACTGCTCCGTGGCGAGCATGTCCAGATAGGCCTGGGTGCGATCCCGATACCAGGCGTGATCCTTGGGGCGCAGGCTGGTCACGACATAGTCCGTGCCAAACATGAAGCGCTCGGGGAATTCCTGAAAGAGGGCCCGAAAGGCATCGCGGTCTGCGGAGACCCGCTGCAGGCCGGACTTGAGGTAATCATCGTGGCCAAAGCTGATGTCCACATAGAGATTCGGAAAAGTCCTCAGCATCTCGCGGAGACGGGCATGCACCATGGAGGACATGAAATAGTGGGGCGTGTTGACCTTCAGGTCCGGATTCGCCTTCAAGACCTGCACAAATTCATCCAGAAAACCGGGCTTCGCGGGGTTGACGTGAAAGCAGATGGGAATGTGCGCCTCAGCCAGATAGGCGTAGAGGGGCATCATGCCGGGATCATCCATGGCGACGGGGTGAAAGATATAGCGGTTCTCTCGCGAGGTATAGCCATGGCCGAGGTAGAGCTTCACCCCCGTGGCACCCTCCCCCACCATCTTCCTCACCTTCTCCAGCTTTGCCGGGTCGGTGGGGTTCACGGTGGGCCAGGCCTCGAAGCGCTCCGGGTGGGCCTTGGCCATAGCGAGGATCGCGTCGTTGTTCTCGTCGTATCGGGTAAAGCCGGCGCGCTCATACAACGAGATGGTGAACCAGGGGCTCCCGACCAGTACCGTCTTCGCCACGCCCAGCGCATCCATTTCTTCCAGCAGTGTCGCGGTGTTTTCCTCGCCCTGGACATGCTCGTGGGCATTGATAATGCGCTTTTCCTCCACGAGACGGCGTATGGTGGCGCTGGAATCCTGGGCAGGCGCGGGGCCCGCACCGGAAAAAAGCCCGGTTATCAGAGCCCACGGGAGCACGGCGGCCAGAAATGGGGCCGAATACAAAACTGCTCTGGTGCGTGCAATGCCGCGGGCTGCCAGGTACTTCATGGGGCAGCAGTGTAGCAAGGTGGCACCGGGGCTTCAAGCGGGCGGGATCTCGCTGAAACCTCAAGGTTGCCCGCCCTCGCGCTCACAGATCAAGGCGCGGCTGCACTTGTATGCAGACCCATGGGCCGCTCCAGGGAGTCTCGCTCGGTGATGCGGAAATAAAACCCCCAGTTGAGCGCGGCCTGGCCGATCTTCAGCATTACCGTCGAGGTGCCCTGGGGCAAGGTCACGGGAATGAGGTCATTGTCCACGGACACGGCCCGCTCCAGCTTGTTACTCCAGACTTCGCTGCCGTTGAGAAACACCTTCACCGAGTCGTTGCTCCCAACGCGGAACATGACGTCCCGCGGGCCTTCATCGAGCGTGACCCACGCCAGGGCATAGGCGCAGGTCCAGTCGGCGTCTTCGTACTCTTTCACCAGGTCCACGTAGCCCTGCCACGCGGGGGTATTGTTCTTCTTCCACGTGACCGGGCGTCCCCCCTTGCCCTCGTAGGTCGCCGCCGTGTCGATGGTCTGCTCCGGCGGATACACGCGGTCGTGACCGTCCATGCCGAGGTTGTCGAAGGGACCACAAAGCAGCCAGCGGTTGATGAACCCAAATTCCGTCGCAAAGCGGTCCGCGATGCCTACGCGCGTCTTCTCGTGGGCGATATTGGCCAGGATGTAATCCTCATTGATGGCCCACATGCGGTCTATGGTAGCGTCAAGCTTCTCCACCGCGCCCTTGTAGGCCTCAAAGCTGGTCGAAGCGTCGGCGCACCGAATGATGAGATAGGCGTCCATCTGATCGAAGGAGAGACGGACCATCTCCAGCCGCTGTTGCACGACCGGGGATACGTTTTTCGCCTCGGCGGCTTCGAGGGCCTTGCGGCAGCCTTCGAGCACGTCGGGTGTGAAGTACTTCGGATAGTCCACAAGCCCCCACTCGGCCTTGCGCTCGATTCCCTGAAAGACGGAGGCCTGCACCTGATAGTATTCCGCCATTTCGGGGGCCGCTTCGCCAAAGAAAGACGTTAGCATCTCGTCGAATATCTTTGGAGCATCCTGGCCCGAGTCCCACATGAACTGGGCCGCCGTGTAGTAGTTGGGAAAATAGGCCGCCCAGGAGTCCTGGCCCTCGAAGTAGACCCCGGCCACTCCGATTTCTTTGTAGGTCGCCATCGCAGCGGCGTTCGACTCCCACATGGGCCATGGCAGACCGCCACTGTAAGGCACAGGATCGTACTCGTAGATATACACATGGGACGTCAGGGCGGTCCACTGCTTGAGCAGTTCTTTATAGCCCTGGCGCGACGGACAGAAGACATCGCCCACGCCGTGGGCCGAGCAAAACTCGCTGGTGGTAGAAAAGATGCAGGTGCGCGGATCCACTGGCGTCTTCACCGGCGGGTTGGTGTGGTTGCGATTGTAGGAATAAGTCGTGACCAGAACGTCGGGATACTCGTCCTTCAAGCCGTCCAGCACTTGGTTCAGGAAAACCTGGTAGCGATCCGCCACGCTGGGCAATCCGCTCCGATCCGGTACGCCGGAATCGAGCGCCTTGCAGTTGTCACACTCGCAGAAATCGGAGTTGTCGTCGGGACACAGCGAGTACGCCTTGGTCTCCGGATGCTCGGCGAGGTATTGCTTGATGGACTCGACCACCCCTGCGACCGCCTCGGGGTTGGACGTGCAGATCTGCATCTTCTTCCGCTCACCTTGGAGCAGGCCGTAGAGTTCGGGACGTTTTTCGTATGGCGCCACCCGCTCCAGCGTCGCGGTCAGGTTGTGGCGGTGGTAGATCGGCGGTGAAACCATGCGGTTACGGCGCATCCACTCGTCGTGCCGCGCCGCGGCCTCGGGCGAACTCCCGTAGGCGTACCAAATCTCGCGAAAGTTGAAGTCCGGTTTCTCCCGCCGTTCCTGAACGGGCACGGCGATGTCCTTCATCGTTGGGAGGCATTCGCCGATGATTCCCGGCATGACCCAGCGACAACCCAGTTCGCGCAGGAGCGTGTAGACCCCATGAGAGGTGCCGAGGGAGCTGCCGCCGAGGATGTATATCGCCTCGGGGGTGACCTTCATCAGGAACTCCTCCTCCGTCAGGGTGGGCGCGTCGAAAGGCAAGGCCTCGAAGTCCCCCGTCTCCCCCACGTATATCGGGAGCAGGTCCGACGAGGTCTCCGTAAAGGTCGCGCCGGAAATCTTGCTGAGCACGCGAGAAAGATCTTCGACCGCGAGCCGGTTCAGGTCATCCGCCTGACTGTCTACCACGAGACGGGATTGGGCGATTCCCCCCATGACGAGGGAAACCTTCTCCTCCGCCAAGGCCTCTGGCCCCAACAATGTCGCAAGCAGGCAGGCGCCGAAAAATATACGATTGTAATTCATGGCGTTTTCTCTCCTCTCGGCACTATAGATCACCCGAGGCGACGTGCGCCACCCTGGCCGCGCCGTGGAACCGCCAGTCGGACGTGTGGTTTACTCGGCCATAGTGCAACTGATACTATCCCCGTTCAGTGGATAACTCAGTGAAACAGCAGGGGATTAATCGAGTGAAAAGTATCGTATTCCTTCAGAGCGGAGTGTTCCTTATCTCCGGGGTTTTCGTGTATATGTATTGCCAGTTTCCGGACCAATTTGTCCGCCTTTGCGACGAGGACGGCATCATCGAGAATCTGACCTCACTAGCCTTCCTTGTCGCGAGCGTGGCCTTCCTCCATCACGCACGCAAGGGCAATTTTCAGAAGCTGCTCACCGCCGGTCTCGGTTTACTTTGCGTCGTGGCTGCGGGCGAAGAGATAAGCTGGGGACAGCGCGTCTTCGGCATTCAAACGCCCGACGCGGTTCGAGAGGTCAACGTCCAGCACGAATTGAACCTCCACAACCTCGAATGGATACAAGGCCACTACCGAATCGTCATGCTGCTCTTTCTCATCGCATTCTGCCTGCTCCTGCCGCTGATGGCACATTACCGCGCCGGCGCCAGGCGCCTTGCCGCCCAATGGAAACTTCCCCTTTACCCCCGCAGTGGCGTTCTCGCCATGACACTCGCCATCGCGTTCATGGCCGTCCCACGCCTGCTCCACGTGGATAACTTTCGGGATCTCGATGAAGTCGGCGAACTCCTCGTCGCGATCGGATTCCTCCTCTACGCGATCCGCCCCGGCGCGGCCCCTTCGATTTCTCCCGCGCCGGCCCCGCAGCACGTTGAGTAGCCGCCCACACGACAGTCAAGCGCTCAGCGCGCGTCGAACCGCCTTCAGCCGCATAGCTTATCCCGCATAGTTCAAATATGCCCAAAACCTTCAAAAGGCAAAGAAAAAGGACCGGCAGAAAATCCGCAAGTCCTTTAATTTCAGTATGGTACCGGGGAGGGGGGTCGAACCCCTATGATGTCACCATCGGCGGATTTTGAGTCCGCTGCGTCTGCCAATTTCGCCACCCCGGCAAGGGAGGGGAAGTATAGCCTTATGGACGACGTAAGTTCAAACGGCATCACATGCCGGCTTCGATTGCCGGGCGCATGACCTCCTCCAGCGTACTCCGAAGTTGCCTCAGACGATAGGGTTTCTGGAGGAATCCAGCGAGACCGGGTTCGCCGAATCTTTCCGAAGCATCTTCTTCCGTGTAGCCGCTGGTGAGGATGACTCGTGCGTCGTCCCGTATGCGACGCATCGCGCGAAATGTCTCCAATCCGTTCATTCGGGGCATCGTCATGTCCAGTAGCACACAGTCAATTTCACTGGACCTGTTCTTGAATATTTCAAGAGCCATCACACCATCTACCGCCGACAGGACGGTGAAGCCGAATCGTTTCAGCATGACCTTCGTCAGTTCACGGATACTCTCCTCATCGTCGACGATCAGAATCGTCCCACGCCCTTGCCAGTCGCCGATCCTGATCTGCCTGTCCTGCGGCGTGGCCAGCGGACGCTCCGTCGGTGGCAGCAGAATGCGAAACCGGGTTCCCGCGCCCAACTCACTCTGGACCATGATGGTACCACCGTGCCCGCGTACGATTCCTTGAATCGCGGAGAGTCCGAGGCCCCGACCGGTAAACTTGTTCGTGAAAAAGGGATCGAATATCCGGCTCATGGTCTCTTTGGTCATCCCGCAGCCGGTGTCTATGACGTCCAGAAACAAATAGGGCCCGGCGGGCAGGTTGGGACTGCCCGCTTCAAGCTGTTGGTTGGTAAAGCTCTGGAAACCCGTGGCGATCGTAATCGTGCCGTTCCGATCGCCGATCGCCTCGGAGGCATTGGTAATGAGATTCATCACCACCTGCCTGAGCTGGGTAGCGTCCGCCTCCACAGGCGGGATGTCGGCTGCGAATTCGCGGACCAGGGTAACATTCTTCGAAGCGGCCACCGCCAGCAGGCTCGTCATTTCGTCTATCAGCCGGGTCAAGTCCTGGGGATGCACGTCAAAACTCCCCCGGCCGGAATAGGCAAGCATGAGCTTGGTCAGTTCGGCAGCGCGCTGGGCGGAGGTATGAATGCGCTGCATGGCGCGCTGCAACTTGGAATCGGGCTCGATATCCATCATCGCGAGCTCCGCAGATCCTAGAATACCCATGAGCAGGTTGTTGAAATCGTGGGCGATCCCCCCCGCCAGCACGCCGAGCCCCTCCAGCTTCTGGGCTTGAAGCATCTCCCGCTGCAGGCGTTTGAGCTCGGATATATCGAGGAAATTGGCCACGTAGTGGAGCTTGTCGCCCATCATTACGGGCACCGCGGTCCTCAGGACTTCAACCTCCTCGCCTTCAACATTGAGGAGAATCCCTTCCACGGACTTCTCCATATGCGCCAGTCCGCACACCAGGCACCGGGAGTTCTCGCGCCCGCACAGGAACTTGCAGCACTCCAGGCCAACGATCTTTTCCACCGGCAACTGGACCATGGTGGCCATGGTCGGGTTGGCCTCCGTGATGACGTGCGTTTCCGCATCTACGACCAGAACCGCCGCCTGCATCGACTCGAGGATCGTGGAGAGTCTGCTCTTGGCCTCGCCCAGGGCCTCGTTGAAAGCCAGTCGATCGGCGAGGGCCTCTTGTATCTCATCGATGAGCACAATGTTGTCTCGCTCGATCTGCTTCCGCTTTTCTATCTCGCAGAGCAATTCATGCTGTTGCCGGTAAAGCTGGCAGAAGACGCGGACCTTACTCAGGACAATTTCCGGCTCCACCGGCTTGAGGATGTAGTCTACGGCGCCGCTTTCGTAGCCCCGAAAGATGTGCTTCTCTTCCCTGCTCAGGGCGGTGAGAAAAATAATGGGCACATTGCGGGTTTTTCGGGCACTGCGCATGAGCGTGGCCACTTCGAATCCATCCATCCCCGGCATTTGGACGTCCAGCAGCACAACTGCGAAGTTGTGGTGCAACATCAGCGCCAAAGCTTCCTCCCCCGATGCGGCGGTATGCACGGCCACCTCCAGGACCTTCAGGAGGCGTTCCATGGCGTACAGATTTTCCGGCCGGTCGTCCACCACCAGCACGCTGGCCGATGGACTGTGTTCCGTACTGGCTTTAGATTCCATACCAACAACCTTTGCTGATTTTCGACCGATTACTCTCGCCCGATTGTCCTGAGAAGGACGCCAATGTCTTCAAGATTCATTCGATGGTCCACCGGTGTTGCCCGCAACGCCGCGCGGGGCATCGTAGGGGATTCGGCCGTGTCCGGCTCCTGAACCACGGTCAGCCCGCCGCCGCGCTTCACCGCGGCCAGGCCGGCGGCGCCGTCGCAACTCGCCCCTGTAAGGATCACCCCGACGAGCCTCTCTTCGTACGCGTGGGCGGCGCTCTCAAAGAGCACATCGATTGAGGGCCGGGCATAGCTCACGGGGGGATCCGCAGATAGACTGAAACTCCGGGATTCTTCGATAAGGAGATGGTAACTTGGCGGCGCCAGATAGATGGTCCCGCCCCGAATCTCCTCCCCCATCTCGGCCTCCTTGACGGGCACGGCGCAGAGCGGCTCGAGAATGGACGCCAGAAGTGACGAAGTTCCCTCCTGCAGGTGCTGTACCACGACGATCCCTGGCCTGAAGTTCCGTGGCAGCGGGGGCAGAAGCGCGCTCAAGGCCTTGAGGCCGCCCGCCGATACGCCGATGGCGATCAACTCAACCATATCCCGCTCCCGCGCTCTCCGGGAGCACGCCGCACCCCCTGCGCAGCCGGAAAATCCGCTCTGCCTTGGAGACCACATCGAAGCTGTTGGCCACCGCTGAAAAGTCCAGTGACTCTCTAGAGCCAAGGGCAAGGAACCCCCGGTGCCCCAGGCTGTCCACAAAAAGTTGGAGCGCGCGATTCTGCAGCGCCTTGTCGAAGTAAATGAGCACATTTCTACACACGATTAGATGCATTTCACCAAAGACGCCGTCGGTGACGAGGTTGTGATTGGCAAAGGTAATGTGCTGCTTGAGCGAGTCCAGCATTTTTGCGGCGGTCTCGTTTGCGACGTAGTACTCCGTAAAGGACTCCCCCGGCAGAACGCGCTGGTAATTGGCAATGAACTTCGCCATCATGCCCAAATCGTAAACGCCCGCCTTGGCGAGGTCCAGCGACTCGTTGTTGAAGTCCGTGGCATAGATTTGCGCCCTGTGGTAGAGGCCGGCCTGCTTGAGCAGGATCGCCATCGAGTACACCTCTTCCCCCGTCGCGCAACCGGCATGCCAGATCCGTATCATGGGATAAGTTCGAAGATAGGGAAAAACTTCATCTCGAAGTGCGACGTAAAAGGTCGGGTCGCGGAACATTTCGGTCACAGTCACCGACATTTCCCGGAGGAATTCGTTGAGTATCTTCTCCTCTCGAAGGAGCCGCGGGATCAGTTCGGAAATATGGCTCAATTTCAAGCGCCCGACCAGGTTGTCCACGCGACGGCTCAGTGAGGCCCGGGCGTAATGGCGGAAGTCGTGTCCGTATCGTCGTTGAACCGCCTCCAAGAGCAGTTCCAGTTCCAGATCTCGCAGTTGCCGCTCTCTCATTTGTACAGCAGTATCCTCATGAGCGAAAGCAGCTTGTCCGTATCAATGGGTTTCGCCAGATAGTCATTCGCGCCCGCCTGAATGCAGCGGATGCGATCTTCCCGCATGGCTTTCGCGGTGAGGGCCACGATGGGCAGGTCCTTGAAACGGGCCTGGGCCCTGATTCGCCCGATGGCCTCGTAACCGTCCATCACCGGCATCATGATGTCCATCAGCACCAGTTCGATCCCCTCCTCCCGGTCAAGGAGGTCCAGGGCGGCCTGGCCGTTCTCCGCCATGAAAACATTCAACTCCGCCTTCTCAAGCACACGCGAAAGGGCAAAACTGTTGCGCAGGTCATCATCGACTATCAACACATTGCGGCCTCGTAGCAGATGCTCGGGATCGTGGAGCATACGCAGCATCTGCCGCTGGGTCTTGGGGAGGCTGGCCGCCACGGTGTGCAGGAAAAGGGAAGTCTCGTCCAGTAGACGCTCGGGAGAATTCGCCCCCTTCACGACAACATTGGTCGTATACTTTCCAAGCATCTGCACCTCGTCCCGGGTCAATTCCTTTCCCGTATACACGATGGTCGGAGGAATGGTGATCGCCGGATTCGTGGCAATCCTGTCGAGCAGATCGCGACCGGTCATGTCGGGCAGACCCAGATCAAGAATGATGCAGTCGAAACTGCCGCTCTCAACCATGGCAATGGCCGCCTGACCGGTAGCCACGCCCACAATCTCCACGCCGTCGGACGCCAAAAGTCGCTCGATGGCCAGGCGGCTGTTCTCGTCATCCTCTATCACGAGAATCCTCTTCGCCATCCCTTGAAGCATCGATTCAATTTTTTCCAGCGCCTCGTCGATCGCCTTGAGTTCAACCGGTTTGACGAAGTACCCCAGCGCGCCTTTACTGAGCATTTCCTGCGCCTTGTCGCGAGCCGAAACAATATGCACGGGAATGTGACGGGTCCCGAGGTTGTACTTCAGTTCGTCCAGCACGGTACCGCCGTCGACGTCGGGCAGCCCGAGATCGAGAATAATCGCGCTCGGCTTGACCTCGCCGGCCAGCCGGACGCCAGCGCGGCCACTTCGCACCGCAATGCCTTTGAAGCCCTTGCTCCGCACCTGCCCAAGCAGGATTTCCGCAAATTGGCGATCATCCTCAACGATCAGGACACTGCGATCACCCGGGAGGAGGTCATCCCGATCATCGCTGATGTAGGGCGGTTCCGCGATCACCACCTCGGCGGCCGACTCCACCCGCGTCGCGTGAGGCACCTTCGGCGGCGTAATCTCAAGCACTTCGTTGCGCGTCGTGGCTGGTAGGGCGTCTGCGGTCAGGGGAACGAAGAGGGTAAAAGTGCTTCCGGAACCGACCACGCTTTCCAGTCGCAGCACGCCACCAAGCAGATGGGCCAATGCCCGAGAAATGCTAAGTCCCAGGCCCGTGCCACCGTAGCGACGACTCGTGGAGCCATCGGCCTGCTTAAAGGCCTCAAATATCGCCTGATGCTTGTCCTTTGGAATTCCCGGACCCTGATCATGCACGGAGAACGCGAGGGTATTCTCCTCCGTCAACGGAACCCCCTCAAGGCGGAGCTCACCGCTGGGGCGGTGCACTTCCAGCCGCACGGAACCCTCGGCCGTAAACTTCACCGCGTTCGCCAATAGATTCCGGAGTATTTGCTCTAGGCGCTGTCCATCCGAAGGAATCGTATCCGGGACTCCAGGCAGGCGCGAGACGCTAAAATCCAGCCCCTTGTCCGCCGCCGTCGCCTGAAACAATGCGTGGAGGCGTGCGATTAGCTCATCGACCGAAACCTCCTCTCGGTGAACTTCCATCATGCCCGCTTCGACTTTGGAGAGGTCAAGAATCTCGTTAATCAGTAGCAGGAGATCCTGACCGCCTTCATAAATTATCCGGGCGGAGGTCACTTGCTCACTGCTGAGATTACCCTCGTCGTTTGAGGCAAGTATCCGGGCCAATATGAGCAAGCTGTTCAGAGGGGTACGCAACTCATGGGACATATTCGCGAGAAATTCAGACTTGTAGCGATTGGCGATTTCCAGTTCGCGGGCCTTCTCCTCGATCTCCGCCTTCCCTCGCTCCACCTCGTGCCTGCGCTCGTCGAGCTGGACCGCCTGCTTTTCGAGGGCGCGTGTCTTTTCTTCCAGTTCCTCATTGGCCGCGCGCAGCTCCTCGCTCTGTTGTTCGAGTTCCTCATTGCTCGATTGCAGTTCCTGCTGCTGGCTTTCCAATTCTTCCGTCTGAGACTGGAGCTCTTCTGTTTGAATCTGGAGTTCCTGGGCCTGCGCCTTAAGTTCTTCCAGAAGCGCCTGCGTTCGCTCACGGCTCTTTGATGCCGTGAATGCGATCGCAATTCCCTCGGAAACTGAACGCAAAAGGCTGAGGACCCCCTCACCGGGCTCGGCCGAGAAGGCGAACTCCATTACGCCGATCCCTCGCCCGTCCCGCACCAAAGGCACCGCAATCACGCTTCGAGGAGCGCACTCGCCGATGGACGAGGTTACGCGGGCGTATCCTTCCGGCAGCTCCTGAACTTGCCGGATATGCCCCTCCAGCGCAGCCTGTCCCGCCACGCCTTCGCCAATCTCTATCCGTTCGGGAAGTCGGAGAGCGTCCCGCGCGCAGCTTGCCTGGAGCACGAGATCCGTAGTCAGGTCGTCGGCGATGTAGACCGACGCCATCGGAGCATTGACATAGTTGGACAGGAAGATCACGACCGCTTCCGCCAGCGAGGCGACGGTGTGCTCCCCGCGCATCACACCGGCAAGCTCGGCCACGCCCGTCTTCGCTCAATCCCGGCTTCGGGACTCCTCCGCAACATGGCGCAGCCGCTCGATCATATCGTTTATAGACCGACCCAACTGATCCCGTTCGTGCGTGATCCTGATCGCCGTCGAAAAGTCCCCCGCAGCCACCTTCGCGGCCACGGTCGCAACCGCGCGCAGCCGGACCGTCATCTCGGCCAGGGCCATGCCCAGGGAATCCTTGTCGCTCCGCGGCGCGATCTCCACTGAGAAATCCCCTTCCGCAATCAGTCGGCCCTTAGCACTCACGTCGTCCAGAAACACGCTCATGTCCTTGAAGACCGCAGCAAGTTCCCCAACCTCCCCACCCACCTCGCAGGCGGGCACGTGACCCGTCTCGCCAAGGGAAGCCAGCCGCGCGACACGCGTAATTTCTTCCAGTGGCCGGGCAATGCCCGATGTAATGAGCACCGCCAGCAGCAGGGCGACAACGGCCCCCGCCGTAAGCCCCGCAAACAGGCGCGCAACGTTCCGGGAAAGCTGCGCCGAAGTCGTCGTCGCTGTCGCACCAATCTTCTCAATGCTGAGCAGCGCGGCCGCCCGCGCCGTTTCAAGTACCGCCTGGGCCGCAATCTGGCGCTCCTCGTCGCGGGTTTCCCGGGCACGCCAGTGCTCCATAAAACGCGTCATGCTCTCATTGAGGGTCGCCCCCGCGACACGGCACTCTTCGAGGCGCTCTAGATCCGACTCATCTCTGCAGAGCGACTGGAGTTCATCGAGGTGGGCGTTGACGCCCGTGAAAAGTGCCTGCGCGGCCGCCATGCGCTCGGGTTCGTTCATGGCGATGGATTCCCAAGTTTCGCCCCGAACCTGGTTGCCGATCTCGACTAACTTGTTGCCCAGTTCGGCCTTCCGGCTTCTCCCCCGAAGAACTTCGATTTCTCCCGCGATGGAAGCGGTATCCTTGGACGCCAGGGCCCCGGAATTCTTCGAGTCGATGTAGCCGGTAACGGTTTTTATTTCTCCGTCCAACTGTTGCAACTGTGAACTCAGAAACGCGCGGCACGCCCGTTGGTACTCGTCCGCCACCTCGATGAAGAGCGCCTTGATCTCGTTCATCGCGTCGATGTCGGCACGGGTCTCCCGGAGGTGCCGATCATAGTCGGTCGCCCGTTCCGTGGCTTGTTCGAGTGAGGCCCGCAGTTCCGTATTGCCCTGCTCTTCCGCGATCCGGCTCGCCTCCCGAAGATGTGACACGACCTCCACCAGGTTTTCCTCGGCCACGGCTCGCTGGCTCTCAACACCACGAAATATGTATTCCCGGGCCGCATCAACGGTCAAAAAGGCACTTCGCTCAATATCGTTGGCGGCTTTCACCGCGGGGACGTGCTCCAGGGCCATCGCAACAGCCGCCTCTTTAACGATGGACATCTGATAGGCTGCAAAGACGCCCAGCACGCAGGCAATCGAGAGAATACAGAAAAAGCCAAGGCCCACCCGGGTGGAAAGTCGGCCATTCTTCAGCATGGGAGTACACTCCAACAATGTGGCAGGCGTCGGGGCGAAGCGAAGGCGAGTGTTGCATGGTCGCTAACACCTGGCGCCGTGTGAGCCAGTGAACTCTCTGCCGCTGGAAGTTCGACTGGTAAGTGCAGGGGGAATGATCGCATGCCCCATAGATCGGCGGGCGGTCCTCCCCGACAAAATGGAAGGGCGTATACCTCGGGATATCGAGGCATGGCGGCTTCGAGCGCGCGGACCATTCTATGATGGCCGTGGAAATTCACTTCTGATTCCCGTCCCGGAGCTGCGTCTGAGCCCATTGGGTCGAAGGACGCAACTGAATAGAGTACTCCCCGCCGGAAGTTTACACCAGAATCTCCGGATTTGCCAACCAATAATCCAGCATATTCCGATTCCATGAAATCACCCGCGAACCCTTTCACGCCCCCCCCCGCCGTCTGATATAGTCCACATTGCATGACCCCTGCGGGTACATGAACATTGACCTTCATAGCCCATTTGCAACGTTTCACCCTCGGCGCCCCGGAGTCAGGCAAGCCCACAAGGATGTTGCCCATGTTTCATATCGCTACGCTGGGCCTCGTCGCCCTCGCCTCAATCGCCAGCCCCTCCACACCCGCCGACCTGAGCGGTCCGTGGCAGTTGGTGGTGGACGATGCCGACATTGCGGAAAAGGTGAATGTTTCGCGGACCTTTCACGCCTTTGAAAAGTCACCCGCCAATCCCGTGCTGGTACCGGAGGAACCCTGGGAGGGCGGGACTGTCTATGTCTATGGCACGGTACTGCCTGCCGAGGAGGATGCTGGCTATCGGATGTGGTACCACAGTTGGGCCGGCGGCGAGTATCACAATCTCTACGCGGAAAGTGTGGATGGCCTTCGGTGGACGAAGCCCAACCTGGGCCTCGTCGATTTTCAGGGCAGCAAGGAGAACAATATCCTTTTTAGGCGCACGAAGGAGGACCACAACCCGCAGGTCATTCATACCCCTTGGGAGAACGCGCCGGAGCGGCGCTACAAACTCTTGAACTGGGACTATGGCCGCACGCCACCGGCGAATGTCGTGAGTGGTTACTACGGCGCCACCTCGCCCGACGGAACCCACTGGACCGATGCGCCGCAGAACCCCGTGCTGGTAGATTCCGTCGGAGACGTGGGCAATTTCACCTGGGACGCCATCGCGGACCGCTATATCGGTTACCCGAAGAAGTTCGCCGAAGTCCGTGGCTTCCGTCGCCGCTGCGTGGGCTTTTCCGAGACACAGAACTTTGAGTCGTGGCCCGCGCAGACGCTGGTGCTGGAGCCGGATGAGTTTGACGATCGATGGGCTACGGGGCCGGTGGAACACACCGATTTCTATGGCCTCTGCGCCTTTCCCTATGAGTCCATGTATATCGGATTTCTCTGGGTCTTTCGCATCATCGCCGAGGGGGACGACGGTCCGATTTTTGTGGAGCTGGTGAGCAGTCGGGATGGCAAGAACTGGACCCGGCAAGAGGCGCCGCGTAGACCAATCCTGCCCCTGGGCCCCGAGGGCTCCTGGGACGATGGCATGCTCTTCACCACGAACCATCCGTTGGTCGAGGGCGACACCATCAAGCTGTACTACGGCGGGTTTGACGGCACGCACAAGGAAGACAACGCCAAGGGCGCCATCGGTCTTGCGACGCTACGCAAGGATGGCTTCGCCTCGCTGGACGCGGGCACGGAGGAAGGCAGCGTTACCACCAAACCCCTGCGGAACTCCGGCGGCGAACTGGCGGTCAACTATACAGCCCGGGGCGGAAGCCTGCGCGTGGAAGTGCTGGATGAACAAGGGGGCGTGATCGAGGGCTACGGCCGCGACGATTCCATGCCCTTGATCGGCGACAGCACCAGCGAAACGGTGCGCTGGAAGTCCAGCGCGATACTCCCCGCGAATCACGCACGCATCCAGCTCCGCTTTATCCTGCAGAACGCGTCCATCTACTCCTATGAAGTGCCTCCGAATGCCGGGACAGACATGAAAGTAGCGCGTAAAGCGGCGGCCTGGCGAAAACGTAGAATCATGTACAACGACGATGGCTGCGATACGCGACCCTTCACCACCCCCGATGAATTCCTGTCGCTTCGGCTGAAGCAGAT
>JBHEKR010000059.1:0-36521 GCA_041859365.1 Candidatus Hydrogenedentales bacterium | reverse complement strand
GGCTCAGGGTAATTCGGCTCAGGGTGTTCATGGCGGGCTCCTTCGAAGCGTTTAGTCTGGCTGGCGTTATAACAGATGCATTCGGGAGGCCGCAAGCAGATATCTGGACACGGAGACACGGAGGCGCGGAGAAGTCGAGTTCTCTTGGAGACACTCCTGCCAGTTCACGCGCGTTTACGTTCGAGATGGTCTGTCTCTTTTCCCTTTCCCATGTTGTTTTCTCCGTGTCTCCGTGAGCCGTGGTCACCATGCATCAGGTCAAGGCTCGTACGCTTGCGGCGGTACGTCCCAAGGGCCAGGGTATTTTTGATCGTAAACCGTGAATCGGCTATCGTTGGGTTCGGACAGAAACCCTTTCAGGAGTAGCCCCAATGATACGCCGTCCTATCATCCAATTGACGTACGCGCTTGCCGCGCTGGCCCTTGTTGTCCTCTCCCCCGCCGCCCATGGGCAATCCACGGTGGCCGAAGTGATGGACGGCGTGGTGACGCGCTTCTATGCGGACATGACTCAGGACGCACGTGCGGCGCTGACCAACGAAGCCATTCTCGACAGACTCACCGACGATGAGAAAGGCGTTCTCTCCGCGGAGTACTGGCACTTCGACGTGAACGTGCCGGTGGTGGTCAGCATCATGCGGCATGTTGAGCAGGAGGTGGTCCCCTTCTGGCTGGCGTCCTCTGGATTTCAAAAGACCGCGATGACCGTGAAGAACGAGGAGTACACCTACGAAGTGTGGCAGAAGAAGTTCGACGCGGGGCACGTGGGCCTGGGCATCAACGGCTTCGACTGGCATCGGCCGGTCTACTTTGTCAGCGTGGCCCCACAGACGCCCGGTGCGACGCTTTCGATCACGAATCTCTTTCCCGCCGAAGCCGTGACCACGTTGGACAAGGGTGCGATGACGTATCGTGACTGGACCAGCCTGGTAATCACCGAGTTGCCCGACGAACTCAAAGGCCAGACCCTCTTGGGGACTTTTCGCGGTCGCGCGCGGGAGGCCCACTTGCTGGGGGCCTTTCGGGAGACCCCCTTCCCCTCTTCGCCCAAGCCGGATCAGGTCGTGTTGACCTGGAGCGAAGACGCGGCCACGACCCAGACGGTCCAATGGCGGACCAGCACGGCATTGAAGTCGGGGCGTGTTCAGTACCGACTGCCCGGCGCCGAAGCGTGGCTGGAGGCGAACGCCGCAATGGAGACGCTCCAGGATCGGTTACTGGCGAACGACCGCTATTCGAATCATTACACGGCGGTACTGCGCGGCTTGACGCCGACGACGGCCTATGAATATCGCGTGGGCGATTCCGACGCGGGCGTGTGGAGTGAAATCTATGAATTTAAGACCGCGCCTAACGGTGATGCGCCCTTCATCTTCGGCGTCGGCTCCGACACCCATGCTACGGAGGAGGCGGGCAAGACCCTTCAGGCGGCGTTCCGGCTTACGCCGGAGATGTCCTTCTTCGTTATTCCCGGCGATGTGGTGAGCTATGGCCTCTATCGCGATCAGTGGGACATGCAGATCGGCCATGGCCACGGCGTGTATGAGCGCCGACCGCTCATGTTCACGCTGGGCAATCATGACAATCAAGACGGCCTGGGTGTGGCGCTGCCGCTGGCCTTATTCGAGTATCCGAAAAACGGCCCAGAAGGCGCTGTGCCCGAGGCAAACTACAGCTTTCGTTACGGCAACGCGCTCTTCCTGATGATGGATGTGGGCACGGAGGCCGAGGTACAGGCCGCGTGGGCGGACAAGGTGCTGGCCGAAAGCGACGCCACGTGGAAATTCGCGGTTCACCATTTCACCATGTACAACCCGGTGCTCTACCACGAGTACGAAGCGCTTCGGGCCGCCTTGATTCCCGTCTTTGACCGCCACCACGTGGACATGGTCTTTCAGGGCCATATTCATGATTACATGCGCACCGCACCGTTAAGGGACGGCAAGAAAGTGGGTTCGCCCGCCGAGGGCACCATCTACATCAACGCATGCGCTCAGGCGCATCAAGGCGGGCGGCAGAGAACGGGCCCTGAATACATCGACACGTACTTCCAGGGCAAGTCCTCGTACCTTCGCATCGCAATCGACGGAAAACGTCTCAGCTACGAAGCCCGTGGTCAAAACGATGAAGTATTTGAATCGCTCGTAATCGAGAAATAATCGCTGACTGCGGCAATCTGTACCCTGAAACTGGTCGCTATTGGAGAATCCGTTGATACCGCAAGTGCTCGCCGATTTTTTCGCGCAACATCAGAATACGCTATGGATTGCCACCGTCTGCGTCGATCTCAGCATGACACTGGTGATGTACCGACTCTTTGGTCGGCAGGGCCTCTATGCCGTGATCGTAATGAATATCATTCTCATGAATATCCAGGGCCCGAAGCTCACCACGGTCTTCGGTATGCAGACCAGCCTCGGGATGATCATCTACTCCGGCATCTACTTCGCGACCGACATTCTGAGCGAGAAATATGGCAAACGGGAGGCCAATCGCGCAGTCATGATCGGCTTCGCCACCAGTGTGGTCGTATTCTCTATCATGTCCCTCAGCCTGCTCTTTCTACCTACGCAGGATCCCGGCAAAAAGGAATTTGCCACGTCCGTACATGAGGCGATTGCCCTGCTCTTCGGTTTTTCGCCCCGCTTCGTTTTCGGCTCACTCCTCGCCTACTTCATCAGTCAGCATCTCGATGTGTGGATCTATCACTACCTTATGGACAAGACCCAGGGGCGAATGCTCTGGCTGCGCAACAACGCTTCCACGATGACCTCCCAGCTCGTGGACACCATCCTCTATTCCACGATCGTCTGGTGGGGGCTCTTCGATTTCGCGACCGCGGTCGAGCTGGCGGTGGCGAAGTACATCTTTAAGGTCGTCATCGCGGCGCTGGATACGCCCTTCATCTACTGGGCCAGTTCCTGGAACGTCCGTGATCGGGATTGGGTATCGCAGCACACCTGAAGCGTCTCAGTCTTCTCCGAGGGCACTCTGGAACGCATGGCGAATCTGCTCGTAGCGGAACGGCTTGTGCAGATAGGCCGCAATCGCTCGACCGGTGAAACGCTCTTCCATCTCGCGCCGATTGAAGCCGCTGCATACGATGATTGGGATATCCTCGCGAATGCGCCGCAACTCCAGACTCGCCTGGACACCATCCATCTTCGGCATGCTGAAATCGAGCAGCACACAGCGAATCTCGTCCGCACGCTCGCGAAAAAGCGCCACCCCTTCCACGCCGTCCCCCGCCACCAACACGTCGAACCCAATCCGCTCAAGCATGCGGGCGGCCAGTGAGCGTACGGCCTCTTCATCGTCCACGATCAGAACGGCGCCGTGGCCGCGCCAGGCACTGGCACTGCCCGATTCAACGGAGGTGGCATCACTCGCGGATCGGCCGGCGGACGGCAGGAGCACGCGTATGGTGGTCCCCATTCCCGGCGCACTGTCGACCATGATCGCCCCGCGATGCCCACGGACGATACCGAGTGTGGCCGCCATGCCAAGCCCACGTCCGGAGGCCTTCGTGGTGAAGAACGGCTCGAACAGCCGTTCTACTGCTTCCGGTGTCATGCCGCTTCCGGTATCCGATACCTCAATACAGACGAATTCACCCGGCAGCGGTGGTTCGGGCAGGCAACTTTCTCGCAGGTCGTCTTTCGAACACGAAACCGCTCGGGTTCTAAGACGCACTTCCCCTTCCCGCTCGGATGGAACAGACTCCGCCGCGTTGGTGATGAGGTTCATCACGATTTGCTGGATCTGAGCGGAATCCACCCGGACCGCGGGCAAGTCCTCGGAGAGGTCCGTGATGATCTGCACGTTCTTCGCGACGGACGACGCGAGCAGACGCCCCATCTCCCCCACGAGCTTGTTGAGGTCAACCTCCCGAATCTCGAAGTGGCCGCGACCGGAGTAGGCCAGCATCTGCCGCGTGAGATCGGCGGCGCGATTGCTCGCCTCTCGAATTTCCGCGACGAGCGGTTCGGCCGGCGCATCCTTCCCGAGCAGTTGAAGCGCCATGTCCGCGCTCCCGAGGATTACGGTGAGCAGATTGTTGAAATCATGAGCGATTCCACCGGCGAGCACGCCCAGACTTTCCAGTTTTTGCGCGTGCCAAACCTGATGCTCCAGGCTGAGGCGTTCGGCTTCGGCGAGCGCCCGTTCCTTCATTTCACACGCCAGGGCGAGGTTCGCCTGCTCCAGTTCGCCGGTGCGGGCCTGAACAGCCCCTTCCAACCGACGATTGAAGTAGAATAAGGCCACCGCAACGAGGCCCACTATCACGAAGGCGGCAAACGCGGACAGGGCGAGTAAACGCAGCCAGGCGGAGTCCCTCGGGGCATCGGGGTTGTAAATGAAACCATCCAGCGATACATTCGGCGGCAGAAGACCAACCTCCGCAAAGGTATCGGCGATGTGACGCCAGCGCCCCGGATTCATATGGCCCGGCTCCACGAATTTGTGGAGCAACAGGGGCATCATCTGTTCGGATTCGGCCATCAAGTTATCAACCGACTTCCCGGGCGCGTAGCGATTGTGGATCAATTCGGCGATTTCCCGGGGGTGCTCCATCGCGTACTCCCAACCGCGCAGGCTCGCCTCGCGAAAAGCCCGCACCAGTTCGGGGTGATCTTCAATCATTCGCTCCGACGTAAAAATGCAATCGCCATAGAAATCCACGCCATAGTTCAGCGGCTGAAGCACGTTGACCCGCTGGCCTTCCAGGGACTTCTCGTGGACAATCGTGGAACTGTACATGCTAATCGCGTCCACGGTGCGATTGGCCAGCGCGCCCGCGTTGAAGGCATGATCCACGAAGCGAACCTGATCCAGTGGAACGCCCTCGTTCAAGAGCATGGCCAGTATTTCCGCATTGCTTGAGGGACGCAGCATGACCGAGCGGCCGACCAGATCGTGGGGCGATGCGATGGGTGTTGCCTCCAGCGACGCGACCACGTAGGGCGAGTGCTGATAGATGGCCGCAAGAACGACGACCGGTTCCCCAGCGACGCGGCGCAGCAGAAGATCGGGCATCTCCACGCCAAAATCGGCCGTCCCCGAGACCACCTGCCTGATAAAATCCGTGCCCGCCTGCCCTTCCACCAGCGCCACGTCAAGCCCGGACTCCCCGTAGTAGCCCTTCTCCACGGCCGCATAGAAACCCGCAAATTGAAACTGGTGGGACCATTTCAATTGGAGGCGTACGGGCGTAGGTCCCTTTTCCTGGCCGTTGGCGCACGGCGCGCAGGACCAGAGCGCGATGAGGACGGCGAGACAACATACGCTCCTCAACGCATTACACTTCGTCCGCGCGCCGAATTCTACTCCCACGCCGACAACCTGAATGCTTCCGATGCAGCACACCGGGACGGCATGGCCTCCGGCCAATGGAGATTGGGAAAAAACAACACGACCACTATCCTTTCCGCAATCGCGGACAAGGCCCAACCCTGGCGCGATCCGCGCCAGTATACCGATTCCTGAGAAAAGGTTCATCCCCCACAGTTCCCGGATGGAAATAATGCGCTAATTGGGGTACTATCGAGTTGGGGGTATTGGGAACCAAGTCAGGGCGCTTCGACGGCGTTGAGCTTCGCTATTCGGAGAGCGCGGGGAGAGATACGCATATGAGTGATGGTTACTATCCCGGAATTCCGGCCCAGCGAAAGCGCGACCCAGGGTTGATGCCGCCGTACATCGAGGCGGCCCTCTTCCTCCTCTGCGGAATGATCATTGGCGGCGGCGCCACCGTCCTCCTGCTGGATCGCTCGGTGCAGCGGATGGTCGCAGAACCTGGGCGGCTTCAAGTCAGCCTGCTGGATCGCATGCAGGCCCAACTGGACCTTTCCGAATCGCAGCGGGTGGGTGCCGCCGAAATCGTGGAGAAGCACTTCAAAACGCTGGAGTCGATCCGGAATACCGTGCAGCCCGAAGTCCGACGCACCATGGACACCCTGCGCGACGAGGTCTCCGCAATATTGAACGATTCACAGCGGTTGATCTGGGAAGCCCGATTTGAGGAACTGCGCGAAAAATGGGAACCGGGCTCGCTGGCGCCGACAGTCGAAGCGCGCCCCGACCGAAGCCAGGACGCGAAAAAGCCGCCATCTCCCTGACGGCGTCGATTCACGCTACCCTCTCACCGGCATGTATTTGCTTTTCAGGCCATTCTCATTGGTGTATACTTATCTCCCGCACTTCGCTTAGCGGCTTCCATGCACAGAGGGGATAAGACAATGAGCCTGCATCGGGATCAGAGGTGGATTTCCAGGGCGCTTCGTTTTAGCTGCCGGTTCCTCACGCTGGCCATACTGGTGACTTCGGGGGCATTCGGCGGACATGCTCAGGCTGACGCCGCCGATCCATTGATCCTCTTCAATCACGAGCAATCCGGGACGCTGATCTATTCCTATTTCGACACCGCCGATCCGGGCATGCCTAACCCTGTGGATATCGCCCAGTTGCCCTTCGTGAAGGATTGCAAGACGCTGGGGGTCTTCAATGGGATCCTCTACATCGCCGGAAGTGATGGCAATTTGACGGGGGTCGATCTGGGAAGCGGCGAAAGGTTGCTACTGAATACGTCCCTGCCGGAGCGCCATGTGAAGGAGGGCCCGATGATTTACATACCACCGGGCCAGGAAAGTCCGGAAGTCATTCGAATGATCGACCTGCGCGGTCCCTTTGCTCGTGAGGTGCTCTTTCCCTCAGAAATGATGAAACGCTATAAGGCGTACCAAGCGACTGATGATCGTCTACGATACTTCCACTTTGATGATTTGGAAGAGCGACCAATTCCCGCCGCGGCGGACGAGGTGGATACCCTGCGTTGCACGATTGGGGACCTCCGCACGCCGGAATCACCACCGCTCCGTTTCTCCGCCACCGTACAGGCTGCGGGGCAAACCTGGTATATCGAGCCGCGCCACTGGGTATTTCCTGGGCGGGCTGACCCCTACGTTGTGCTGGTGCGTCATCCCCCTAAATTTGAGGTCATGCCCTTCACATGGATCAGTCACGATACCTTCGCCTGCGTGGCTCCGGCCGTGGAGGTGGAAGGAATTGCGTGGGAGGGTAAAGGTGATGGTGGGCCCTCCCTCTTCGTACTGAACGTACAAACGCGCACAGGGCGTATCCTGCCCCTCTCGTCCCTGCCTATCCGACCGCCCCTCGACCCGAAAAAGGGCGGTTTTGATCCCAATTACTACACCATTGATACCAGGAGCATGACGATCCTCGATCAGAAGGGCTCCAGGGTGGAAGTCCTGAGCGAGCACTTCTCCACCTCCCGCAACGGTGGGCCCATGCAGATGCTGCACGGCGCCCAGCCCCTGGAGATGAATCGTGAGCGAAACGTCTCCCATGTGGAGGTTGATGCGTCCGGAGAACGTGTTCTGCTGCGATTCCCACGGGTTTCCGTGTGCTACGACATTTACAATGGCTACTATGCCGAATGTGATTCATTGAATTGCCTCCGCTTCATTGAACGGAGCGAGTTGCATCGAGTTGAGGTCGCGTCGCCCGCAGGTTGGACATCCCTTCTTCAACAGCCCGCGCGGGGATTACCGGAAACAGCGCTGGTACCGGCACGCCGCGACCGAGCGTCCGCCTATCAACTCACTGCCGTACCGAGTCAGTCCGCCTATCCCGAGGGTGACGTCATTTCCATTCAACTAACCTTGACCCACCTTGGTCCGACGAGCGATTGGACCGAGGCCCCCACGCCGGACTTTCCAGTGCTGAGCGGCACGCTGGCTAATTCCGCGTATGCGGTGCTCCTTTCGAACGTGGAGGGGCTCAAGCGGCAGTCCTCCGCCCTGCCCGTATACCTCAATCCAGGTGATATGCTCACCAGCACCCTGGAGTTCACGCTCGATACGCCGGGAGACTACACCCTGGCGCTGGCCTATGGCGGGAACCGGGATTCCGAATGGTTTGGCCGTGCCAAGGCGCCCTTGGTTCGCTTCTCGGTGGGAGATGCAACCCAGGACGGGAACGCCCGCCTGCGCTACGCAATTCAAGATTTCATCAAACGGCGCGGAAACATGGGCGACAAGTTCTTCGAGGAACTGAGGGCATCGGGAGACCAGGGCGCCGATCTACTCGCCGCGATGCTCCTGGAAATGCCCATGCCCATACCGACGACCCAACAACCGGATAGCGACGACAGCCATGCCCACTGGTCGACGGTGATGTCACTCTACGGCTACCTTCGCGATTTGCGTTCGCCCCGGCAGATTCCGTTCTTTCAAGAGCTGCTCGCTTCGGACATTCAGGATGTAAAGAGTCATGGCCTTTCCGGGATTGAAGCATTGCACAAACGCTCAAAGGACCCGGAATTTAAGACCCGTATGGAGGGGATCATTCGCGAGGCCTATGCCGACGATGAGCCCGTCTGGCGCGCGCGTGCGGAGCGTGAGCTCGGGGTGGAACTGTGGCCGGATGTCTACGAGCAACTGAAAATGAGAGTGGCCAGCGAGGACGTTGCCGAGTCCAAGGCGGCCCTGCAGTCTCTTGCGGAGCAATATCTTTGGCGCCGCGACACCTTTTCGGGAGACTTGGAGAGCTACACCCATTTCATATTGGCCAACGAAGAGCTGCATATGAGCATGTTTGCCGTGCAGTGCATCGATCGATTCTACAAACGCCAGGTCGACGTGCCCGCGGCGCAACGCGGCATTGACTATTTTCGCTACCGATTTTCGAGGGTCTTTGACCAACACGCACTGAAGAAGCACGGGGACCTCTGGGATATGGCCTGGTTGCGCCGCGCCGCGCTTGAGCCGACGGAGGCCCGATTCGAATTACTTCAGCGCTCCGTGGTTCCCCTCGAAACCCATTGCGGAGTGGCGCGAAGCGAAGCCTACCCAAAGTCTTGGCGAGAGCTCGAGTCCAGTGACGCCGCTCGTTCAGCCTTCGCGGAGGCGCTCAACGCCTGGGCCGACTGTATAGAATCCAATCCAGCGCCCTTCCGCGTACCCGATCTGAAAAAATGATGATTATCGCGACGGCTGCGCCAGGACTGCCGCCGCGTAGGCGTCCACCACCTTGCGATCTATCTTGCGGCCCTCGGAGACCTGCTTCCAGATGTCTTTGTTGAACGTTGCGCCGTTGTGGATGGTCTCACCCGGATCGAGTTTGTCGTACAGCCCCTGCTCAAATTGGTTCCGCTCGATCACGAGTCCCTTATGCTGGCGGATCATCGCGAGGAACGCGCCCCGGTCTTCAAATCCGCCCATGGTCGCATAGGCGGTCAGCAGGTGTACCAGATAGGGTTCCGCGATGCCAAGGTCACCCAGCGCACGCTCGGCGATGGGCCGGTTCGCGTTCCAGAGTTCCATGGCCTCGTCGAAGGAGGTTCCCAGTTTTCCGTATTCGTCATAGTTCGGAGTCTGGAGGATGGCCTGAATCAAGCGCAGCTCCGCGGCGTCCGGCATGCCGTTGGCCGCGGGATATTCAACCTTATCCTTGTAATCGAGATCATTGGCGTCAAAGGTGAATGGGTCCTGGCCGGGGTAATACTTCTCAACAAAGGTCTTCAACGCGTCGACCAGATCCACGGCCAGC
Organism: Candidatus Hydrogenedentales bacterium; assembly: GCA_041859365.1. Lineage (GTDB taxonomy): Bacteria > Hydrogenedentota > Hydrogenedentia > Hydrogenedentales > JAEUWI01 > JAEUWI01. Next base: position 26,951 of record JBHEKR010000059.1, on the reverse strand, counting down.
GGCGTCTTGGCCTCTCTAAACTCGAAACGCAGCGCAACGCTGGTCTCCATGGACAGAATGATACCCGTACCGTTCTCTTCCTGCTTGAAGAAGTCTCCATCAAAGAAATGCTCGTCGAAGGGCACCATCTCCCAGCCGGGCGCAGGTGCGGGGCGGAGTGTAATCGTGCTCCAGTCCCAGGTGCCGTCCTCGTTGAACACCTTATCGGCAAACTTGTGGGTCCCATTGCCGGGATAAACGCTTCCCTTGCCCGTGATGATGAATTGAATAGTGGTCGTGGGTATCGCGTCAATGGCGACCTTCTTGCCACTGGCGCTTTGGGGAAGGTTTGCCAGGTAGCTCAGCGGGATGGTCGCATCTTCGAGCGCGGCAGCGAAGCGCGCCTCACGTTCGGGCTCGAGCGCCGAAAACAGGCACACAAACTGCCACTCTTCCCGGTTGGTGTAGCCGTCCCCGTCGCCATCCTCCTCTGAGATGTGCGTGGACAGGTTCTCGCAGTTCCCGTCATATGTAATGGCAATGCCGAGCGCTCTCAGCGCGGGAATAGCCGTGCACAGCGAATCGGGGTTGAGGTTGTTTCCGCCCAGGACGAGTTCCATTCCCGTGGGCCAGGCGCTACGCCGCGCCATGAGGCTGAGATCGGTCACCTGATTTCGCTCGACGTTGATGGAGCGCAGCCGGGGGCCGATGAACTCCAGCGGGGCGACACTGACAATATCGTTCTGGGCCGCATCGAGGGACTCCAGCGAATCCAGATGGCCCACGAACCACATATCGCGCAGTTTCGCCTTTCGAACCGTGAGGTGCTTCAACGTCTGGAGATATTCCAGACCGTAGGCATCAGACAAGTCCGTGTCTTGCAGGAGCAATGTGTCGATGGGCGGCGCGATGCCCGCGTTCAGCGCGAGAAGTACGCGATTGAACAAATCCGACTGCATCGGCAGGGTCGGGCTGGCCAGGGCGCGTTCGATCGCGTAGTGCGCGGTCAAGGGAAACACATCTCGCGTGGGCGTGCCCGACAGATCGAGGCGCTGAAGTCTCTTGAAATAAGAGAGCGTATCGAGGTCATCGACACGGGAAGCAGAAAGGTCAAGATCGACGATATCCAGCAAGTCGTAGCTCGTCCTGATCGCTGCTGGAGCGCCTGGTTTTCGCCTGATCCCCTCGTCAATTCCCGAAGGAATATGGAGGCCGCCGCCACCGTTCCGTTGTTTCCACACATAGTGGGCCACGAGCTGCACGGGCCCCTGGGGCCGCACGGTAAGCTGGGGAGCCGCGCCCGCTCCCTCGCCGGACCAGCCCGCAAGGGCATAGTCTCGGACAATTGGCGCCTCAATCGTTGTTGTTTCGCCCGTTGGTATCAGGTGCAGCGCGGCGACGGGCATTGGGAAGGGGCTTCGCGCCAGCGCAGCCCCGTCGTCCGGAATTCCCGGTGGAAGGTAGGAAACCGTAACCGCGCACACGGAAACCGGTGCTTCCCCTTCAAATTGTCCGTCGCGCACGGCCACGATGGCGCGCTCCCCCTTCGGCGTCCAGTCACATCGGAAATGCGCGGGCGCGCCATCTTGCCAGAAGCGCAGGCGCTCCGGTGCGCCATCGGGGTACAGGACAACTTCCATCGCGCGCCACGAGATCCCCTCCCACGTGATGAGGGTGAGTTCACGGAGGACGTTGCGTTCATCAAAACGCACCGCGTGAACACGACGGGCACTGTCGTTGAGCATGAGGATATCGGTCCACATGTCGGGCTTACCCGGTATGGGTGTCAGGCAGTGGATGCCATAGTAACGCGGATGGCGCGGCAATTTCGTCACGCCGGCGGGCGGCGGACTTGGCGTGCCGATTCGCGGCATTGGCGATACACCCGTGCGAGGCACAATTCGACCACCCCGACGCGCCAGCTCCTGCGGTGTCCGGTCTTTGGCGGGCTTATCCGGGGGTATGGGGTGGTAGCCATTGACTCGTGGGGCGTATTCCTTGCGCACCGCTTCCAGTAGCGCTGTGACAGACTCCCACAGGTGCTCAAACGCTTCCGACGTCTCGGGCCACGTTGAGACGACGGCATCGACCTCCCGCTCCAAGGGCAGGAAATTGGGTGCGAGAAGGGAGCTGTCCGCATGAACCGAGAATGCGGCCACGAGTGCCAGTGCGACGAGCGAAATTAAGCGAAAGTTCATGGCTGGTTGCTCTCCGACTGTGGGGCGGCGGGCACATCGATCACGACATGAGCCCCGGCGCGCATTCCGCGCAGATCAATTTGAACGGAGCCAACATCACGATCTTCTCCCGGCTGGAGTGGCTCTTTCAACTCCTGAAAGGACGGCCCCGCGCTCAACATTCCGCCCATCCCAGAAATCAGTCCAGCGAGATGAAATCTTCCCTGTGCGTCAGTTCGCGTGCCATGGTCCCAGTAGCCGCTTTGCACGATCATGATCGGAATCCCCGGTGCGGGTTGGCCGTCAAGATCCAGGAGTCTCCCCGAGACGCTGGCGGGCTCTCGCGCCGTGATGATGAGCTCCGCATCCGCGCTCGCGATGCGATCAAGGGTCGCCCCGCCCAGAAAGGTCGGGGGCTCCCCGAATATCGCGCCGACCGACTGCCCGCCCCCCTCAAAAGACTGAGGCGGTACGCGAAGCGAGAATCGACCGCTCGAGTCGGCGGAGACCCTTATTTCGCGGCTCAGGGCCACGACCGCACCGGCGGCGGGTCCACCGTCCGGCAAGAGCACCCTGCCCGTGATGTTGCGATAGGGAGAAACGCGGAATTTAAGTGTCTCGTTTCGCGTTCCATGTTTGAGAATGAGTCGCTTCTCCACATCCTCATTCGCCACAATCGCATTGAGCCCCGTCACCTGCAGGGTGACAATACCCGGCCGCGCTACGATTTCGAAGACACCGTTCTTCACTCCTGATTCGATAGATACGACGCCTTCATCCTGGTATACGAGGTCAATCCGGGCTTCCATATCGTCAGCGATATCGCCCGTGCGCGCATCGGTAAATGTCCCCCTAAGCAATGCCCCGGATCCAGCCGCCATCAGGGGTGCCTGCGCCACCGTGCCAGGCAGAATGATTGTTGATGCGAGATTGGCCGTGAATGGGGGCGCAATCAACTCCAATTGATAGTGACACGGCGCGAGGGCAGGCACGGCATAATTCCCCTCGGCGTCGATCATCGCGTTTCGAGCCTCCATGGGCACGCGGGTCATGGGACTCACCCGGACAAAGGCCCCCGTCGGTGAAGGGGCATCTTCGGGAAACGTAACACGTCCCAGGAGCGATCCCGCGCCGGGCAAGACAACGTCATAAGGCGCGGTATCGGGAACCAGATTGAAGGGTTGTCCATCCAGGCTTCCAGCACTCGTGCCCAGCGATGCCTCACCGGCTTCCGGATGCCACGCATGCAGCGCGATGGGCAGAAGTTGCGGAAGCCCATCCAATGAATAGGTCCCATCCGGTCCGGTCGTCGTGCTCAGAATTGCGTCCAATCGCTGGGCTCTGGTGCTCGGGTTCTGATTGACGGTGCTCTCCGGACGGAATGGAATGGGTATGGACACCGATACCGAAGCGCCCACGACAGGATTTCCAGCGGGATCGCGTACCGTGCCTTCGACGCGGGCCCGGTCGGGCAGCACGATGGGCGCTGTCGCGCGCGCGAGCAGAAGCGCCGCAGGAATATCAACAGCCGATCGCACACCACGATAGAGTCCCGCGCTGGTGCGTTGCCACGGCGTAACCGTGATGCCATACTCGGGATGGTGCGTCACCACGTAACCGCCGGTAGCGCCGACGGGAAAGGGACACGTCAAGCGGAAAGTGCCGTTGGCCTCTGAAAGGGCTTGACCTTCACTCTGGGTGACGATCTCCTTCTCGAATGGGGAAACGGTGTACCACCAGCAGGAAATCTCAACGCCACCCACCGGCGCGCCTGATTTGCTCTGGATCGTGCCCTGCATCAAGGCCACGAGCGGTCTTGCGGGCACCCCCGAAGCCCCTATCGCCCATGCGAAGGTAAGAAGCGCCACCACCAGGGGCATCAACGATGACTTACCTTCCATGTTCGCTCCCTCCAATGCTGTTTGCCGCGTATGACTTCCCTATATACTAACGAACTGTTCTGAATCCGTCAATCAACAAGCGACGCAAGGAGCACAGGGATCACAGGGATGAACGGGTCGCGATCCGCCCCGCGTGCAAAACCCTGCCCGATCCGCTAGAATTGCCCCAGTGGCCGCAGGCAAAGTTCCCGCGTTTCCATAGTCCAGTGTGCCGAGGCTCGTGACAAGCGATGCCGATTCGGGGAAAGGTGGCGCTGCCGCGCTTCATGAACGAGTCGCCGACAGACGATACTTCAAGACGCCATTGGGGGAGGCCCTCCATGGTATTCGCCCTTTCGCTTGCGTTGGCCGTCGCCCTCTGGGGCCTCCAGGAGCGCAGCCATCGAGGTCGGTTGTCGCTGGAGACAAAAGTCACGGCGGAGCAGGTGGGCAAGCGACTTTCGGACTGGATGGCGGATCGCCTGGCGCTCTGTTCCTTTCTGGCGGAAAACTGGGCGAGTGAATACGCGGGGGACGCGGAACACTTCGAGCGGGATGCCGACCAATTTATCCGACGATTCCCGGGGTTTCAGGCGATCAACTGGGTAGACCAGGATCGGGTCATCCGCATCGTCGTGCCGCCCGATCGCAATGCTTCGGCGCTGAACGTGAATCTCCAGAACCATCCCAGTGGCGAGGTGCGCAAAGCACTGGACCGGGCCGGGCGGGAACGCCGACTCGCCCGCACCCCTGCGAGTATTGAGCTGCTGCAGGGTGGGCGTGGCTTTGCGACCTATCGCCCGATCCTGAGCGACGACGGCCAGCCACTGGGCTATGTGAACGCCGTTTTCCGCGTAAATGAGCTCATCGACACCTGCCTCGGTCGCCTGCAGGTGAATCAACGCTTTGAATTCGCGATTCGCGAGGAAAATGGGGAACTTGTCTATCCCATGGATGCCCCGCAGGATTTTTTGATCGGCCCACATGCCGCCGTGGAGTCCGTAGCGGTGGCGGACCTGCCCTGGCAGTTTTATCTGGCGCCTTCCCCGGCATACCTGCGCCAGCAGCGCTTTGCGGCGCATCATCTTATCCTTCCCATGGGGTTCTTCGTCGCCCTGCTGCTCGCCGGTTTTCAGCGGCGGCTGATCCAGCGCAAGCACGCCCTGGAAACCAGTCAGAAGCAGTTTCAGGCGCTTTTCGAGCAGGCCCCCGTCGCTTATTTCTCCGTTGGTCCCGACGCTGTGATCGAGCGGGCCAACCGGGTTGCCGAATTCATCACAGGCCGGTCGCAGGATGGCCTGCTCGGCGCCAGTGTGTATGATCTGCTTCCGAAGGACAGCGACCCGCGCACCCGGGCCCGGCTATGCTTCGACGCCGTCCAGCACGGAGAGCGGGTTCGGGGCCAGGAGTTGCCTATGCTGCGGGCCGATGGCACTGTAATCCGAACGGTCCTCTATGTGGACGGGGTCTACAACGAGCGTGGCGAATTTGTCATGTTCCGCATCGCCGCCATCGACATGACCGAGCGTCACGAGGCGGAAGAGGCCCGGATGCGCCTGTCCGCCGCCATTGATCAGGCTGAGGAGGGAGTCGTCATCGTGGGGCGAACGGGGGAAATTCTCTACGTTAATCCCGCCGCAGGGGAGACCTCGGTGGGTGGCTCCCTTGGGGAGTTTCTTCGGGCCAACGGCGCCGACCCAAATAGCATCTCGGAAATTGATAGCGCCATCGCGGCGGAACTCCCCTGGCGCGGTTCGGGGCTGATTGATGGCCGAAATGGCCATCCGACCCACATCGTCGCCTCTCTTTCACCGGTTCGCGATCCAAACGGCGCACTGACGAGTTTCGTCTATATTCAACGGGATATCACCTATGAGGCCGAGCTCCAGTCCAAGCTTCAACAGGCGCACAAGCTGGAGGCCGTTGGCCGCCTGGCGGGAGGCATCGCTCACGATTTCAATAATATTCTCCAGTCCCTCCTCGGCTATGCAACCCTGGCGCGGCGCAACACGGCGAATCCGGGCGAGGTGGCCGCCTGTCTGGATGAGATCGAACGTGCAAGTCACCGGGCGGCCAATCTGGTATCCCATATTCTGGCTTTCGGACGTCAGGTCGCGCTCGACCGGCGGCCGATACAGATCAAACCCGTCATTGAGGAAGTGGCCGCGCTCGTGCGGGGTTCCCTTCCGGAAGGCATACGCCTGACTGTGGAATTCAGCGAGTTGCAGCACGATATCAACGCGGATCCCACCCAGATCCATCAGGTGCTGATGAATCTGGCTTCCAACGCGATCCACGCATTGCGGGCCGGGGGTCGTCTCGAGATTCGATATGACGCGATTGAAGTACGAGACACCGATATCCGGCGCTGGCCGATACTTCAACCCGGGCCCCACATGCGTGTGGTGGTGAAGGACAGCGGTGTGGGCATGGATGCGAAGACGCTCGATCGCATCTTTGAACCCTACTTTTCCACGCGGTCGGTCGGAACGGGCACGGGCCTCGGCCTGGCCACGGTTCACGGCATCGTCGAAAATCATAAGGGGGTCATCTACGCCGAGAGCTCCCCTGGAAACGGCGCAACGTTTACTATCCTGCTTCCGGCATCGACCGCCAAGGGCAACACATCGGCATCGTCCCACGCGGCGGCGGAGGCTTCGGAGGAGGAGGCCGAGAAAGGCGCCAGCGCGAGGCTGCGCATCCTCTACGTCGATGACGAAGCGCAAATCGTGGACAGCATGCGCCGGATTCTCGAGCGCTTCGGGTTCGCGGTATCGGGCTTCACGAGCAGCCGCGCGGCTCTGGAAGCGGTCCGCAATGCGCCGACTTCCTTCGATATTCTCGTCACGGACTTGACCATGCCGGACTTGAATGGCATCGAACTGGCCGAAGCGATCCTGGAGATACTTCCCGAAATCCCTGTTGTATTCTGTTCGGGCTACAGCGACTCGCCCGAGCAAGTCATGGCCGAGAGTGCCAATCCCCTGCGCGTTTTCCTCCGGAAGCCGGTGAGCGCCCGAATTCTCTCCGAGGAAATCCAGCGGCTCGCGTCGCTTGCCGGGTTGTGCACATAATTCAGGCACGGAAAGTGTTCCGGCCGCAAGCTGAAGGTTTTTCATGAAGATTTCACGTCTGTTACTCCTGCTGCTGCTTGCCTTACCTTTGTTTTCCGTTTGGGCGGTGGAGGTTGCCCCGGTGGTCGGCGATGACAGGGCCTGGTTGACGTATCCCGACGGGCTCACTGGAACCGCGGATCCCCTGCGCTTTCTCATCGAGTACACCCAGGCGTCGCTGCGCCAGCGGACCGATCCCGAGTCGAGGGATGCCTGGCTGGCGCGAGTTCCGGTGCTGAAGCGGGCGCTGGCGAAGGGCCTGGGGCTCGATCCCCTGCCGCCCAGGACGCCCCTCAATGCCCAAGTGACCGGTCGTGCGCAGCGCTCGTTTTATCGCGTGGAAAATATAGTATTTGAAAGCCGACCAAGCTTCTATGTTTCGGCCAATGTGTACATTCCTGAGGGAATCGAGCTTCCCGCCCCGGCGGTGGTGGTGGCGGCGGGTCACGCCATGGACCACGGGAAAAACCACGCTCTATATCAACTCGGGCAATTGAGTCTGGTGAAACAGGGTATGATCGTGTTGGCTTTCGACCCCATCGGCCAGGGCGAGCGCAAGCTGCCCGGCTTCGCCCATGACCTGGGCTATGGCTCACTCCTGGTCGGACAGACCAACGAAGGGCGAATCGTGTGGGACGCCATACGCGCTGTGGATTATCTCTGCTCCCGGGCGGATGTGGATGCATCGCGCATCGGCATAGCGGGCAACTCGGGGGGCGGCGAGCTAGTCTTCTATACCATGCCGCTGGATGAGCGCATCCAGGCGGGAGCCTCGTTCTGCTTCGTCTGCTCCTATGATCAATGGATCGAGAAAGGAGGCAATCACTGCATCTGCAATCACCTGCCGGGCATCACCCGGAAAATGGAGCAATTCGAAATCATCGGCCTCAATGCGCCGCGGGCCTTTCTGGCGGGCAACGGCTCGGAGGACAAAATCTTTCCCATCGACGGCGTGCGGGACACGATGCGGCGCGCCGGGGCGATTTACGCCTTGCAGGATGCGCCCGATCGTCTCGATGCCGTGGAGGCTCCCCTGCCCCATGGGTGGAGTCAGCCCCTGCGCGAGGCGGGAGCCGCCTGGCTGAGTCACTGGCTGGCGGGACAGGAACGGAAGGACGCTATTCCCGAGATTGGAATCGCCGCGGAAGCACCCGATTCTCCGGACCTGAAAGCATTTAAGGGCGGCTCAATGCCGGACGGGGCGGAAACCGTGGTGACGCTGAACCAGCGACTTGCCCGACAGCAGATCAGAAAGTACACTGCGCCACCGGCTGATCTTTCAGCGTGGGAAACGCGCGCGCCCCTGTGGCGGGAAGATCTCTGGGAGATCATGGGGGGCAAGCCCGAGCCTTTCGAACCCACGGCCCGCACGGTAAATGTGTTTGACTGGGAGGGGCTGCGGATCGAAGTGCTCGCGATCATGGTGGAACCTGGTTTTGAAATCGGGGCAACCCTCGCCGGTCCCGCAGACGAATCACCGACCAAAAGCGCCTCCTTGTTCGTTGGCGGATTCGAAAGCCGTGGCGCCGCAGTTCGAGACGGCAGGGCCGCCGCCGCCGCGCGGAGGGGGACCGTTCTAATCATCGATCCCCGTGGTTCGGGAGAAACCGCGCGGAACCTCAACCAGCTTGTCAGCGGGGGGATTGTGATGGGCCGGACGCTCTTTGCCCAGCAGGTGTGGGACGTGATCCAGGCCGCGCGCTGGCTTTCCAATCGAAATGAAACCCAGACCTCAATCCATGCAAACGGCGAAGGCGACGGTGCCCTGCTCGCCCTGTACGCCGCCGCACTCGCATCCCCCTTTGCGCGGCTGGATCTGCAGCATCTGCTGGCGAGCTATCAATACTATCTTGAGAATGATCAGCCCCAGTCCATCTTGCTATCACTCCCCGGCGTGCTGGAAGTGGCGGATATCCCGCAGATCATTGCGCTGGCCGGGACAGTCCCCATCTCCGTCGACGGGCTGATTGGCTTTGGCAAGGCGCGCCTGGCAAGTGATGTGATCGAGACCGAAATGGCCTATCCGATGACTGTGGCCGCGCTGGCAGGGCGCGTGGACATGCTCAAGCTGGAGTAGGGCTCCGGGGAAAGGGGCTGTCGATTTAATGCCAGGACGATGAAGTGCGAAGTCAAAACGAAATTTGTAGAGGTACTGTCATCCTCGCGAATGCGGGGATCCGGTGCTTTCGCGAAGTTCTCGCCGCTTGGTCTCTGGATTCCCACTTTCGTGGGAATAACATACAAGTGAAATGCGCTTTCATATCGGCAACTCGCCATTAAACCGCCAGACCAGAAAGCGGTGGATGTGATCGCAATGTTTCCGAACCACGCCAAAGTGAAATGGAAATGCGGGCCTTCCTTAAGAGGTAGGCCCGCATTTACGGAACGATTGGTTAATCAGGATCAGGCTACCCGCGCGCCGCCACGGTTCCGGCGGGGACGGCTGCGGCGCTTGCCGCCAGTGCTGGAGCCTTCGCTATTGCTCGCACTGCCATTGGAGGACGCGTGTTCAACGCGACTGGCGGTGTGTCCCGCGTTGCGGTGCGCGCCTTCACCCGATGCACGCTTCGGCGCGGCTGCGCCATTACGGCTTCCGCCCTCCGTCGCGACACGGCCACCGCCGCGGCCACCATTGTGGCTGCCACTGCGATTGGCTCCGCCGCCTTCGCTGCGGTTGCGACCGCCGCCCTGGCCTCCCCGGTATTCCCCGGCTCCACCGTTACGGCTCGCGCCATTCTCGTTGCGGCTTGCCGGAGCCTTACCGCCCTGATCCCGTCCCCCTTTGGTGCGGGAAGTACGCGGAATGGCAATGGAACCGCTCCACTGCACTTCCGGGATGGGCTTGCCCATGCCATTCTCAATCGCGGCGAGCTCTTTTGCGTTGTCCGCGCTCACGAAGGTAATCGCATCGCCCTTGGCTTTAGCGCGGGCCGTGCGGCCGATACGGTGGACATAGTCGTCGTACTGGCCAGGAATGTCGAAGTTGATGACGTGGGTTACGCCCTGGATATCGATACCGCGGGCCGCCACATCGGTGGCCACGAGAATGTTGATCTTGCCCGCCTTGAAGTCGTCCAGTGCGTTCTGGCGCTGGTTTTGCGAGCGCCCGCCGTGAATCGGCATGGCTTTGAAGCCGTCGCGCTTCAGTTGCTTGGCCACGCGGTCCGCGCGGTACTTGGTGCGAATAAACACGATGGCCGAGGTGACCTCGGGCCGATCGAGGACATCGGCCAGCAACTGGGATTTGTCTTCGGTGCGCACGGTATACATGTGCTGCGTCACCGCGTCCACGGGGGTCGAGATTACGCCGACCTCGATCCGCTTGGGGTTCCGCTGGAATTCTTTGGTCAGCTTCGCCATTTCCGGCGGAAAGGTGGCGGAAAACATCAGCGTCTGGCGGTCCTTCGGCAACACCGAGACGATGCGGCGGATGTCGGGCAGGAAGCCCATGTCCAGCATGCGGTCGGCTTCGTCGAAGACCAGGATGGAGAGCCCGTTGAATCGGACCGTTTTCTGCTGGATGTGATCGAGGAGGCGGCCCGGCGTGGCGATGATGATGTCCGCACCGCGTCGGAGGGCGTTAATCTGGGGCTGCATGCCGACGCCACCATAGACGCATGTGCTGCGCAGCTTCATGGCTTTCGCCAGGGGCTCGATCACGGAGTGCACCTGAACCGCCAGCTCGCGGGTCGGCGTAAGCACCAGCATGCGGCTCGGGCCGGGCTTGGTCTTGGCCAATTCGCACACCGTCGGCAGGCTGAAGGCCAGTGTTTTGCCGGTGCCGGTCTGGGCGATGCCCAGAATGTCGTCGCCACCCTGAGCGGACAAGTAGGTCTGCTCCTGGATCGGCGTGGGTTTGCTGATGCCGCTCTGCTGGAGAACGTGCAGGCATGGTACGGGAAGGTCGAATTCTTCGAAGGACACAGAAGTCCCTTTCGTTTGTGGGCCGGGATGCTCAAAAACGTCGCGGCCGCTGAGGGTTATTTGCTCAGCTAAATACGCGGGGGGGACTCGGAGGGAGTGGAAACCGGGAAGAAAGATGAGCAACTGCGGGAGAAGTTCCCGCTAAGATGCAGGCCCCTGAGGGGCAATTGCTGCCTATGTGCGGAAGTATACACATCCAGGTGTCGCATTGCAAGCGGGATCATACCACCGTGATCACGGTGACGCGGTGTCCAGGAATCCGTGTCCGCTGAGGGCCGGATCGCCGAAGGGGAGGAAGTAGAGCCAGTCGGCGGATTCGTAGAGAATGACCTCGTTGACTTCTTCTTTGTGGGCGAGGACCTTGAGGATGAGGGCTTCGCGTTCGGCGCGGGCGGTGTCGTAGTCCTGGCGGCGAAGGGTGTATTGGGCTTCGAAGAAGAAGCCGCGCGGTCCGCGGAAGCTGGAGCCGCGATTCTCCGCCAGGTCGCGGAAAGAGCCGCGCAGGTGAGCGTCGAAGGGCCCGGCGGGGGGCACGTCGCGGATGCCGAAGAGCACGGGCTCGGTGCGCAGCCCGGTCAGATCGAGCATGGCCATGCCCTCGCCTATGGTGTCGATGTAGTTGATGGTGCTCCAGACGCCGCCGTTGTCGCTGGGGCCGTAGGGCGTGCCATCGGGCCGTTTCAGTTGGGCGATTTCGTTGCGCACTTCGGTGGCGGATGCTTCGGCCATGGGGATGACGGCGCGGATGCGGGTATCGGGGAAGGCCGCCTCCAGCTCTCCGAGGAAGGTGCGAACGCCGTCGGCCACGGCCTTGTTCCGCGCGTAGCGCCAGCGGTAGGGCGAGTCCTCGCGCTGGCAGTCTCCCTCCCACTCGCCGGGCTGCCAGGTGGTGATCTTTTCCACTTGGGCGGGGTCGGCGGCCCAGGCGCGCAGCACGGGATCGTCCGCCGCCGCGATGGGGGCATAGGCGCGGTCGATGCCCAGGTGGGCATAGTGCTTCCGGTTCTCACGGTAGTGCATCAAGGGCTGGATGCCCTCCTCCCCATCGCCCTGATAGGCCGAAAGCTGCACGTGGGATCGGGTATTGATGAAGATCTCGTCGAAGGCGGGCAGGTCGAGGACCGTCTTCAATTCCTTGATCGCGTTCTCGCGCATGAGGGGCTGGTTGAGGTCCAGCATCTCCACGGACCAGGCCGCGCCGAGATCGATCACGAGCAGATTGCCGCGCAGTGCGGTGCGGGGCTGGCCCTGCTGAAAGAGGTGGCGATAACCGGTCTCGGTGGCGTTAAACTCCGTGGCCTGATCGCCCGTGGACGGAATTCCCGGCACGCGCGTGGCTGCGGCAAAGGCCGGGTCGTCGTCGAGCGCCCAGTAGACGTTCTCCCGTCCGATGCGGTTGCCCGCGCGGGCGAAAAGGGTCACAGGCGAAAGGGTGGGAAAGTCGAGTGCCTCCTCCGCGTTCGCGGGATTGGACAGGATGAGATAGCGCGATGCGAAGGGCACGTCCAGACCCTCGATGCGCACGGTGCCTTGATCCTCACGGACGCTAAAGCCCGTAACCGGCTGGAGCTGCGCTTCGGCCTGATCGGCGATTCCGGCAAACGGCACCAGTGCATACTGGCCATCCGCCTGGCGCTGGAGCACGAGGGAATCCGCCAGCAGCGGCGGATAGTCCGACGCCACGATACGGAGATTGTCCCCCGTCGCGTTGAAGCGCTTCAGAAAGGTCGCCGCGCCTTCGACGCCGGAGATGGAGATGGCGCCGATGCGGCCCTTGTCCTCGTGGCCCATTTTCTGGAGCACGGTGCGATAGTGGGCGAAGCTGGTCTCGCTGGTGCGGTAGTTGATGGGCGGCGTGGCCATGGGCAGGAAGCCCCAGAGGTAGGCGTCTTTCTCGTCGAAGGTGGGCAACTCGTAATACTTGGTCAGGGCCGGCTCGAAAGGTCGAAAGCTGACGCTCAGCTTGACACCGTGCTGCTCCGCGCTGCGGGATAGCATGGGGCCGAAATCGCGCATCAGGCGAAACGCGTTCAACTGGCGAATCCAATCCCAGGAGATGTGGAGCCCCCACTCGCCTTTCTGGGCGCCCTTGAGCCGTTCGGTGACCAGGGCCTTGAAGGCTTCGCTCTCATTCAGCGCGCGAGCCTGGGCCTCATAACGCGCCCAGTCGTCCGGCGCGTAGTTCGAGGGCGCGGTGATATAGGGCATGGGGCCGAGCCAGGTGATGAGACGGTCGATGCCCTGAAGCTGGCAGCGGCGGAAATACTGGTCGAATGCGTCCTTCGTCACGGGACGCCAGGTACCGTCGAGTGCGTTGAAGATGCGGATGAGGTCGTCGCCGAAGTCCGAATAGTAGCTGAGGGGGCGCTTCGGCGGTCCGGGCTGGATGCGCAGGGTCTGGGCCTCCACCTCGCCGCCCGGCAGCGCCAGCGACACCTCCAGGTCGAAAGGGGCCTCGGTTGCGTTGGCCTCCGCCGCGATGGTGATCTGCTGCTCCCGGTCCAACTCGACCCGAAGGCCCGGCAGCGTGAGCACGTTGCCCTGGGCCAGGGTCGCGCCATCGCGCTTGGCCACGAAGGTCATCCGTGCGCCGACGGGGAAGTTTTCCTGGAGGATAGGCCAGCTCCGCGTGGCCCCCGCGAGGTACGGGAAGGGCACTTCCGTGTTGCGCGGGGACAGGTGGGCCGCGCGGGCGGATACCGAGTAAAAGAGGAACGCCACAACCACCAGCGATATTCTACTTATAAGCGTCACAACTTAAACCCCTTTTCGTGGGACTCTCTTAGCGTCGGTCCAGAAATCTAGACCTCTTACTTCTTATCATCGTCCCGCTCACCCGATGAGTGACCATCTGTTTCTGGCTGTTTGGGATACTTGTTCCCGGAGTCGGTGCAGGTCTGTCGCACAACGTAGCACGCCGTGGCTGTCAGCCCCAATGCCACTGGTGGCCCGGGAAAAATGAACAATGCCGCCCAAGCGACCAAGGCTATTGCATATAGAACTCGTCGTTCGGGCAAGTCTCCGAGCAAGGCCAGCGGAAAGATGGCGATAATCAGGTAGAGATAGGTCCAGTGACTTGCATAGTCGATCCAGCTGTACGGGCCGTGCTCCATGTGCCCGCCCATGCAATGGTGCGACGAGCACAACACAAATGGCGGGACGGCCAGTAGAATGACCGTGGCTACGAGATAGCGGAAGATTCTGGCTCTCACATTCAGTCTTCAGGCTCCGATTGTGACAATGCTCGCATATTATTGAGACTTGCTGTGGTGTCACAGCCGCCCGAACCATGATGCTTTAACCCATGCCCCGTCTATGGCTTACGAAAAACCACATCGAAGTGTTGTCCGCGCTCAGAGGCAATCAGGTGAATGTGGCCGTGTAGGGCTCGACGCGCAACTCGGCCAAATGCTGGCGGGTCTGCCACAAATCATGGGCATTTTGAAGCCGCAACCAATGATCCGCACTGGGTTTCTTGAATACCAATTCAAGGCGGACCGCCATCTCGGGCGTTATGGCGCTGCGCCCGTTCAGAATTCTGGAGAGGGTCTTCCGGCTAATCCCAAGGTGGCCGGAGACGCCCGTGACGGTAAGTTCCTGCGGCGCCATGATCAGCTCTTTCAATATCTCGCCTGGATGGGCCGGATTGTGCATGGTCATCAGTGGTAGTCCTCATAGTCAACGATCTCGGCATCGTTACCCGAAAATCGAAAGGTAATGCGCCAGTTGCCGCTTACCGAAACAGCCCAGGTACCGCGCCGATTGCCCTTGAGTTCGTGCAAGCGAAGGCCGGGAAGATCCATATCCACCGGTGATTCCGCCTGGTCCAGATTAGTTAGGATAAGGCGCAACTTCTGAGCATGCTTCGCCTGTATGCCAGCGGTGTTGCCCGTCGCATAGTAACGCTCCAGCCCTTTGTGCGCGAAGCTCCGAATCATGAGATCAGTGTAACCGGTGAGGTTACAAAGGTCAAGCAGCCCTGAACGCTCCGGCACGTGCTCTTCCGCCCCGGAATCGAGACGCGGATACGCACGGGCTCCACCACCCACCAGAGATGGGGCGACCACGCGTCTTGATCGTAAAAATGCAGGATACTCACGACCGCGAGGTATCGACCCTCGCGCACGAGATTGTCTCGTTGGGTCGAAATCATTGGCTTGACTCGGTCGTGTTCGGGGCTGGTTCTTTACTTCCGATGGGCTGCGACGTAGTTCCGCGGCCAGACCAGGAAAACTGGCGAATACACGCCATCGCGAATAGTACACTGGAAATCAATGAAAATGGCGCTAAGCATAGAGCATTCAGCACAGAGGTCGTGAGTGCCAAGCCGATGAAGACACTTCGCTCATCATAGTTGGAAAATGCCGACGACACGACGGAAACCAAGACGAGGAGAGGCCATATCCAGTCATTTGCATAGCTGTACCAAGCGTAAGGCGGATGTGCCATATGGCCCCCCATACAGAAATGCCCCATGCAGATCCAAGACATGGGAATCGCCAGAAGCGCAGTGAGGGAACTCAGTTTTCTGAGGGCATCGGGCAATGGGCTCACGGAACATTCCTTCCTGTCCACGGTGGGTGATGCGAAAGGGACTCGCCTACTGTATCAACGAATCTCAACTGAAGTCGTTGACACTTTCCGGGCCCGAAAGTAGTCCCTCCGAACCACTGTCTAAACTGAACGTGGCCGCACTGACTCGCGCTCGGCATCTGCCGCTACGGGTCGGTACAGCCACGGTTGTTATCGCTGTTCTCATTCGATTTGGTGATGTAACTTACGCTCGGTGCCGGTCGCTTTCCTGGTCGCGAAGCCGTGTCAGTCCCTTAATGATGATGCGCCTTCACGCCCCGCAAGTAAGCCATCAGATCGAGGATATCGTCCTTCGAGAAGGCGCCCAGCAGGCCCGTGGGCATGGTGGAGACGGTGGAAGCCGACATCTCGCTGATCTCGCTGCGGGGAATCTTCCGGGCTTCGGTGGAAACCAGGGGATTCTCCACGACGCGGATGAACTCGTCGGTCTGCTCCACCACCAGGCCGTAGGTGCTGGAGAGATCGTTCAGTTCGATGTTCCAGGGCTTGTACTCGTCTTTGATCACGCGGGACGGATCAAGCATCTCCACAACCATGGCGGCGGGATCGAGGCGCTCGGCGACCCCGGCGAGATCGGGGCCGATGGCGGCGCCCTCTCCCCCGGCCTTGTGGCACGCCACGCAGGCGGCGGCTTTGAAGAGCTCCTCTCCGCGCGCCGCGGAGCGGCTGGCCAGCTTGTCCAGGTCGGCGGAGAAGTCTTCGGGCTTCCAATCCTTCACGTCCGCCAGGGCCGGATCGGGATTGGCGGCGTCCCACGCCTCGCGATCCGCCACGACGTACATCATGCCGCGCATCAATTGCCAGTGGCCCGGATAGGTGCAGATGTAGTCATAGTCGCCCAAAGCGTCGGGCGCTGTGAACTCGATATTCTCCGACTGACCGACGGAGAGGGTCTTCGAGTGGGCAATGATCTTGGGGCTGTCGGGTGTCCAGCTCTTCTTCACGCCGTCGGCGCCGAGGAGCATGGCGGCCGTGGCCACTTCCTCGGCGGAACCCGGCTGAAGCACCATGAGGTTGTGGTCCATGGCGTCGGGATTGCTGAATTCAATGCGTACCTTCATGCCCGGCTCGACCGCAAACTGCGTGCGGTCATACCTCATCTTTTCCTTGACCGTCTGAATCTTGATCACCAGCGTGTCGCCGTCCATAAAGGGCGGCGGGGACATTTCCTGCTTGAGATAGTCCGCCGCACCACCGTGGGCCGCGTGGGCGCTGTGGTCCATGGAGGCCATGGCGCCCGCGCCGAACTTGCCCTCGATTTCCCAGATATACTTCACGCGCTCCGCAGCGCGGCGGGCGTGGGCCTCGGGGGAATTGAGCAGCAGCGACAGCAGCCCTTCGTTGAGCACGTTGAACTGCTGATGGAGCCAGAGCACTTCCAGCAGGTGGTGAGCGTCTTCCGCTTTCGTCGGATCGAACTGTTTGGCCCACTCGGTGGCGGCGGCAATAACTTCGTCACGATTGCGCTCGCTGAGCTCGATGCGCGCACGAAGACGCACGCCGTTGGTCGGGTGCTTCAGGACATCCAGCAACGCCGGGATGGGCTCGCCGTCTACTTTGACGGAGTCCTGCAGCGGACGGCCCTTGTAGGTCACGCGGTAGACGCGGCCGTGGTCGCGGTCGCGACTGGGGTCGCGAATATTGTGCTGCATGTGGCCGATGAGGGCGTTGGCCCAGTCCGCGACATAGAGCGCGCCGTCGTCGCCAAACTTGAAGTCGGCGGGACGGAAATTGGGATCGTCGGAGACGAGCAGGTCTTCGGTCTCGGTGCCCCACACGTTGCCGTCGGTGTTTTCCAGGGTGTACTGCTTGATGCCCAGAAAGCCGATGGCATTGAGGATGAGGTAGTTGCCGTTCATTTCCTCGGGGAAATGGGTGCTGGAGAGAATACCGCTCGAAGGCACGGGGCGCACGGTCTTGGTCAACAACTCGTGCATCTTGAAGGCGCCATTGCCGTCCATGCGCACCTGGTAAGCGCGCCCGCCGGTGGCGTCTGTCGCGTAGTGATAACCCCAATAGTCGAAATCGCCGCCGTGAGGATTGGGCGGATTTTCCGCGTGGTAGCTGAAGCGGTGGGTACGCGGGTTGAAGCGATACATGGCGGAGTTGCCATAGAACTGCGGACCCTGCCACGGCGTTTCCACGTTGCTCACATTGAAGATGCCGCGCTGGTAATAGATGTAGCCATCGGGACCAAAATCAAAGCCGTTGGCGCTGTGGTGCGTGTCGGCAGAGTCGAGACCGCTCAGGATGATCTCGCGGTGATCGGCCACGTCGTCGCCGTCGGTGTCTTTCAGAAACCAGAAGTTCGGCGCGGAGGCCACGATCACGCCGCCGTTCCAGAAGGTGAAGGCCGTGGGATTGTGGACATAGGCAAAGGTCTTGCACTCGTCCGCGATGCCGTCCCGGTTTTCATCGGGCAGGATCACCAGACGGTCGAGCATCTCGCGATCCGGCTGCCACTTGGGATAGGTTTCCCACACCGCCACCCAGATGCGGCCCTTGGTGTCCACATCCATCTGGACAGGATTCACAAATCCGGGGAACATCTCTTCGGAGGCGAAAAGATTGGTTTCGAGGTTAGTGGCCAGCTTCAGCGTGTTGACACCTTCGGACGCCGGGGTGTAGCTCAGCTTGCCGTTCTTCTCACTGGGCTGGTAGTTCGTTTCCACCTGAATCGGGTTCGGAACGTTGCTGTCATCGGGCTTGCCACTTTCGCCCAGCGTGGCGCTCCAGATGACCTTGTCGCGGTTCGCCGACATGATGTCGAGCATGAGTAATTCGTGCTGCAACACTTCGGCGTTGGTCTGGTCGTTGACAAATTTGAGCACGGAGCGATTGCCCCACACGTCGTTGCCGTCGGTCGCGCGGTAGCGGTTGAACCAGCACCAGTTCTTTTCCAGCACAGCGGCGCGGACGAGATCGGCGTGGTTGGTCTCCACTTTCTGTCCCAGCGCCTCGACGATGACCTTCGCAATGGCGTCGTTGCCCTGGGCGTTCAGGTGAACGCCGTTGATGGTGAGGGGCGCTTCGGTGGCCGCGTAGAGCGCCTGGGAAGGTCCGAAGAGATCGACAAAGGGCACGTCCATCTCACTCGCCACACGGGCCATGGCGTCGGTGTAGATTTCGAGCCACTTGTTGTTCTCTTTGCCATCGGGAAAGTCCGGCGATTGCAAGTCTTCATGGGCGATGGGCGAAAACAGTACCAAACGAGGGGCGGATTCACCGTTGCAGCGCTTGGCTCTGGTTTCGTCGATAAAGGTCGCCAGTTCCTGCTTGAAGGTCGCCGGATCCTGTTTGAAGGACTCGTTGTAGCCGAAGAAGGCAAAAATCACATCCGCCTTCACGAGATCCATGTAGTAGTCCACCGTGGGGAAGTTCTCTTCGCGCGGACGGTTGGCAACTTCGTCGCCGGAGAAGCCCATATCGCGCACGACAAGCTGCTTGTCCGGATTCGCAAGCTGGAGGTAGGTCTCCAAGTACCCGTCCTGCTGCATACGGTCGGGCAGAGCGTTGCCGATGATGGCAATACGGTCGCCCTGCTCGAAGGCGTACTCCGCGAAGGCGCCCTGCACGCTCAGGACGAGGGACAGCAGGACCAGGGCAAATGCCCGGTTCAGGCTACTACACATTATAATACCTCTCTGGTTGGACGGCACAGCCTGCAAACACGCGGCTGCGGCAGCGTTGATCTCCCAAAACGCAACCCGCCACGGCGCACTGCTCAAGAGCCACGGGCGGGAATCCCGGCAGTCTACTGGATTGGCAGGCGCGATGTCACCTTCGGGGGAATTGAGAATCGAGAATAGTGAATAGCGAATTGTATTCGCGGACGAAGGCGCGCTACCCGACCCTTCGTCCTTTTCTCTTCCAATTCACTATTCTAAATTCACCATTCTAAATTTCCTACTCCCCTATTGCGCGTAGCTCATCAAAATCAAAGTGCTGCAAAAAACCAAAGCTGAACAAACTCGGGGAGTCGGTGTACTTCCCCCGTGCTTCCATGAACTCGACCAGGGAGGCGGGCATTTCCGTTGATTCCACCACATCCACCAGTCCCGGATTCAGCGCATCGACCACCAGCGCGATCAGTCCGCTCTCGGGACCCGTCGTGTGCAGGGCAATTGTCGTTGCGGCTTTCGCGGAGCGAAACCACTCGCAGACCGCCGCCACCTGGGCCGCCTGAATGGCCAGGGCGCGCTCGTTGGTTGCATTCACGATCATGGGATACTGATAGGACCCCGCGCCGCCCGCGAGATTACCGTTCTGCGCAAAGGGCGCAATCGCCACGGCCTGCTTACCCGAATCGATGATGGGGTTACAAAGGGCCGAGGCCCCCTTGAAGCCTTCGTCGTTCAGCACCAGATGCACCTCCGCCGCTTCCGCACCCGCCGGTGTGAAACCTACCGCGGGGATAGTCCAATTGGCGCTCTTGAGATGATAGGCGGTTGCAACCGCCCCAGCTTCCGCTTCCAGGTCATTCTCTACGGTCATAAGATTGATGGGGGCATAGCCGATCAATTCGCGCAGGACGCTGGCCTGCTCACGCGTCCACGAATCACGCGCCGCACCCGCCGCCGGAATCGCCGGACGCGTGATGGCTTTCGCTGCGGCGATCCCCAAAGACACGACGCTCGCGTTCTCCGCAGGTATGCCGACCTTCAACTGCTCGTCGCTGAGCAACTCGCCTTCCACCGAAAGCTCCTCGGGTGTCCACTCGGCCTCGGCTACCAGATGCTGGTCGATGAACGTGTAAAATTGCAGCCGGTTGTCGAGATCGTAGTTGTGCGTACCCGGATCCTCGTTGATGTGAAATTCAAAATTCGCACCCGCGCCGTAGAGCGCGAACACTGGCTTCACCGGATCGTATATGGCCGGCAGTGTCCGCTCCGCCTGGAAACAGCACTCGTCCTGCGCGTTGTAGATGAGCAACGTCGGCCGAGGCGCAAAGAGCGCCGTCAAATGCGGGTAATCCGCCACCGTGAGCATATTGCTCGGCACCTG
Source organism: Candidatus Hydrogenedentales bacterium (assembly GCA_041859365.1). GTDB lineage: Bacteria > Hydrogenedentota > Hydrogenedentia > Hydrogenedentales > JAEUWI01 > JAEUWI01. The sequence continues at coordinate 6,281 of JBHEKR010000059.1, read as the reverse complement.
CTCGATATCTCCGATGTCCGCGCCATTATCGATCCGCACGCCCATGGCGCCGTGGCCGGCCACGGGCACGATCACCGAGATGCGCTCGTCCAGCGCACTCATCAGCGCCGTCTGCCAGCCGCCACCGGAGAGGCCCGTCATGCCGATGCGGCTCTTATCCGCCCGAGGATGGGCCTGAAGCACGTCCAGCGCGCGCGACAGGGACAAATAGAAAAGGGAAACGCCGCTTACGCCCGCCGCATCGAGATACGCAATGCGCTCGTGAGAATACTCCACGCCGCCAAGTTCGCCCATGCCGATCCACTCCGGGTGAATGTTCAGCACACCGCGCTTGGCCAGGTTGATGCACCGCGTCTGCTCCTCGGGCCGCCATTTGCCCTCGGCGTAGTGCCCGTTCACATTCAATACCGTGGGCAGGCCCGTCGTATCGCCGTCGGGCTCATAAAGCAACGCCGGGTTCCAGAAGCCCGACACCACCTCATAGAGTAGTTTTCGGATGCGGTAGCCCTTGCCCGTTTCGATATCCTCCGTCCACCGAACCTGCACATCACCCGATGTCCAGACGTCGGGCACGCCTTTGAGCACCACTTCGCTCAGGAATTTCGCGCGCAACGCTGTCGCCGCCGTCTCCCAGGCCTCGCGGGTCTCGGGCACGGCGAACGCGGGCACCTTCGGGTGGAGATAGCGTTTGATTTCGGCGCCCGCCACGTCTTCCGGGACAGCGGCGCGGGTGAGGGCGTCGTCCATGCTCGCGGCGCCCGTAAGGCTGGCGGCGGCAAGGGCGAGAGCGGCGAATATGGTCATGGCGATTCTCCTGGCAGATAGGGCGGTGTGATCATAGGCTACGCCGGGTAGTATGGGGAAAATCTTGTGGATAGGCAAGTGGGAAGATGCTGGAACGCAGGCATCCCAAAGAGTACCGGGCGTGCCACGCGATCCGCCCGAAAGGGCGGTTCGTGTGCCCGTAGCGAAGTGATCGTGTTGTGTCAGCACTATCCAGACCGGCCCTTTTACACCACATCTACAATGGGGATGGGAAATGAAAAACGCCCAATTCAAAGATCGAGGCGACCACGCCGCCCGCTCGCGGAAACCTTTACGGTCTGCGTATTCGAGGTTCAAGGCACACGAACCGCCCTTTCGGGCGGATCGCGTGGCACGTTTGGAAAGTCCGGGTTGATCGGGCGCTGCGCGCCAAACGCCCGGCGGTCTAACGCCCCAACTCCGCCAATTTCCCCGTAAACACCTCCCGTGCCCGACGCTGCAATTCAATCACAACCCCCTTTCCCTCTTCGGGCGATGCCTCCAACTTCACAATACGTTCGTTGATCCAGTCGATGAAGAACTGCAGGGCCTCGGCCTTCGGCTTGAAAGGCGCGCCCTTTACTTCCAAATAATAGGGTGCCGTGGAGGCGATGCGGAACGTCGTGGTATTCGAGCCCAGCGCGCGGATCAGAAACCAACCACTTTTTTCGACCGTCACCGAAAGCGTCGTGTCGGCCAGCAGTTCCTTCGGCGTCTTCTCCAGGACCACTTCGCCATTCATCACCACCTGGACGGTGGAAATCGGCTCCGCGCCGAGCAACAGTGCCTGCGCGTTCAACACCGCGCCCGCGCCGACTTGAAATACATGCCCCGGTCGTTCCCCCTCCACCGTCACATCGAGCAGCGGACCATTGGTCACCATCGTGCGCCCCGCACGGAGTCCCTCCCACCACGCGTCATAGTCCAGTTTCTCACCGAGGTACACATAGACCCGGTTGTAGCCCACGGGATTCTTCAACACGCCCGAGGCGCTGCCCGCCGAAGGCGGAATGCGATAGCCCGCGTTCAGCATCTGATAATAGATGTGCTGCGTCCAGAAGCCATTGCCCAGTGGCGACGGGAAATCTTCCTTCGGGCGGGCCTTGCCCCAGGCTTCATCGTCCATCATTTCGCCGTGTTGCATGTGGTTGTTGACGATGCCGATCGTGTGAAATCGGCCCAAGGCCAAAGCTGCTGGCATGTCCCACCAGAAAGGCTTCTCCATGTCGATGTGTGCGCCGGCGGTAAGCCCCTGCTCCGCGAACTCCAGCGCTGAGGGCGTCTCCCGACCCGCCTGGGTCACATTCATCGGCGGCGCGTTGTAGTACATGAATGCCCCGCCACCCCGTTCATCTTCGCCGCCGAAGAGATAGATGAATCGATTGTCCGGCAGAGTCTGTAACGGATTCTCCGGTAGCGGTCGCGTGAGCCAGGGATTCGTCTTGTTCCACCAGGTGATGACGGGTGCCACATGGAGATCCTCAGCACGGATGAGCAGGGGCGCCTCCTCCACAGGCCGGTGAATATGGGTCTCTCCGGACCACCAGCCTCGGGCCGACATATCCACGATGCGCCCCAGGGTGAGAATCTCGGTTCGGTTCGCACCCGCCGTAATCGCCAGGGCGCCTTCCTGCGACTCAAACTCCGGCCCGCGCGCGACCTTGTACCGATAGGCACCTGGCACGACATCAAAAGTCGCTTCGCCTTCGCAGGTGACGTGGTCGTGCCAACGGGGAAGCACCGGATGCTTCACCGGCGTGCCAGCGGAATCCCACAGGTGAATGCGACTCGGCACGAATTCGCCCGTTTCGGCGGAGCGCACTTCAAACTTCAGGGATTCGGTATGCGCCGCAAGCAAGCAGAAGGCCAGCACGGCCAGAAACACTACTCTCATGGTTTTCGCCTCTCCAATCGATTGCACAAGCGAACGCACCTGCTTGAACCCAGTTGCCCCATACTACCCGATTGGGCTCCATTGGTTCTTCTTGCCATTTTCTTTGCGCCTTCGCGCCTTTGCGTGCACAATAGTGGACTCCGAAATGTGATAGCACGCAAAGGCGCGGAGGCGCAAAGGGAGAGAAGCACCATGAGCCAACGAATGAGACTAATCGCGATATTCTTGATCGCCCTCTTTGCTCTCCCGCCCACGCTCTCGGCCCACGACGGCGCCCACGGCCCCATCGTGCCGGTTTCGCCCGAGGCCGAGGCGCTCATCCACACGGCACCCGGCGCACCGGTCGCGGGCGCACCTGCCGTCGCCGAGGGCGTGCAATCGGCCCTGTTGAACTTGCGCGTGATCGATTCCATCACCGGCGAACCCACCTTCTGCCGCGTCAACGTCATCGGGGCGGACGGCAACTACTACGAGCCCGAAGCCCACGCCCAGCAACCCTGGAGCCTCCAGCGTCTCGGCAACCGCAAGGAAAAGGGCCCCTTCCGTTACTATGGCTGGTTTTTCTATTGCGATGGCGAGGAATCGGTGCGCGTGCCCGTCGGAGACTGCACCATCGAGGTCTGGAAGGGCTTTGAGTATCGCCCCGTGCGCCAGAACGTTTCGCTCGCGGCGGAGGCCACACAGGATGTCGCCATCACGCTGGAGCGCACGCTGGACATGGCGGCGGCGGGCTGGTACTCCGGTGATCCCCACATTCACCTGAATCGACGCGACAATACTGACCTCGAGCGCGCCCTCGACCTCTGCGCGGCGGAGGACATCCGCTATGGCTTCCTCCTGGGCATGAACGATCCGAAGCAGTTCAACGGCGTGATGGCGGATCAGGAATGGCCCCAGTTACAGGGCATGGGCGATGGATCGGTGCTTCAGCGCGGCGCTCAGGTGGTGAGCTCGGGGTTCGAGTACCGAAACGTCACCTTCGGACACATCCTCCTGCTCATGGCGGACGAACTCCTCTTCAAAGATCAGGTACTGGCTGTCAATGAATGGCCCACCTTCGCCGAAGTCGCCAAAGAAGTCCACAACCTTAACGGAAAGGCCTTTCACGCCCACGGGGGCTATGAAAAAGAGATCTACGCCGACTATATCCCCGGCGCGACGGATGGCGTGGAGCTCTTGCAGTTCGCGGTCTATCGCGGCATCGGCCTGGAGGGCTGGTACCACATACTGAACGCGGGCTTTCGCTTTCCGTCCATCGGCGCGAGCGATTTCCCGTACTGTCGGGCCCTGGGCGATTGCCGCACCTATGTGCGCCTCGGCGAGGACCAATCCATGCGTGCCTGGACCGACGGGGCGGTCGCGGGCCGCAGTTTCATGACCACGGGCCCCATGCTGGACTTCACGGTGAATGAAGCGGGTCCCGGCGATTCGCTCAACCTCGACGCCGACGCGACGGTGGTCAATGTGTCCTTGTCCGTGCGCGCCGAGGTTGCAACTGTTTCCGACGTCGAAATCATCGCGAATGGAACCACCGCAAAGCACTTCCGCGTTGACCGCACCACAAAGGCCGGACGCCTGCCCCAAAAGCTCACCTATCAATTCCAGCTTCCCCTGAACGGTTCCACCTGGTTCGCCGCACGGGCCTATGGCGAACAGGTCGCTGGCCTCCCGGACGCCGAGGCCCACACCAACCCGATTTACGTGATGCGCGGCGACACACCCATCGGCAGCACGGCGTCGGTAAACTGGCTGCTCGCCAGGCTCGACGAACGCATCGCCGAAATCGAGCTGATGAATTTCAAGAAGAAGGCCGATGTGCTCCAATATTACCGCGACTGCCGGGCCCTGCTGGCGGCGCGCCTGGGCGGGTGAAGGCGACAATCCTAACCGCGCCACACAATCTTATCCGTGCTCACCCGTGCTCCGTGGTCAGAGATTTTTGTTTTTTACCACGGCTTGCACGGATGGGCACGGATGGAAGAAGAGAAACAGTCTTCGAGGCACTCGTTCCGGGTCAGGGTGCTTCTGATATCAGCTTACCTCTCTCGTTCTCTCCTCCTTTCCATTATTTTCTCCGTGCCTCCGCGCGCTCCGTGGTCAGATCTTCCTCTTTACCCTCGTCACTCCGGAGGCACTTCCTTCGCGGCCTCCTGGCGCAGATAGTCTTCGATGGACACGTCGCCGAAGTACAGGCCGGCTATTACCCCTTCGCCATCCCGCACGCGGATGAGCGCATGGGCGCCCTCCTCCGTTCGGCTTTGCCCGCGATAAGCCACCTTGGCCGCCGGGGCCTGAAACTCGTCCATGTAGTAACGGTCGAACGGGAGGGTGACCCAGAGCGTTGAATTTCCCGCGCCGCCGCCATAGGCCTTCACCTGCAGGTAGTCGCCCGAAATTGGCGGCGTCAAGGTCACGTCGGCAATCTTCGCCAGGCCCTCCTCGTCCACGCGAAGCAGCGCATAAGCCGTTTCACTGCCGTCAAAGTATGGACCCGTCCAGTTCTCAAGCTGCATATCGGGAAAGCTCAGGGCCACATAGCGCCCGCGAAAGGCGTCGTAAGGATCCACCGGTCCACACCGAAACTTATAGGCCACACCCGTGGCCAGCACATCCTCGCGCGATCCAATCATGAGGAAGGGCACGGCCAGTTGGGCAATCGCCATCAGCCCGAAAACAGTCCATTGCGTGGCTTTCATGACGCCATCTCCTTCTGCTTTGCGGCTCGCCGCGATATCCACAGATTCGCCCCCAGGAAGCCCATCCCGATGAGGATAAAGGCTACGCCCCGGAAGAGAATCCCCATGTCGCTGTCGAAGAATCGGAAGGTAAAGAGCAGCGCGAGGATGCCCAGGCCCGCATTAGCCATGGCCATCCGACCGGACACGATGCCCGCACGCAACACCGCCACCCCGAGCACAAACAGGTACAGGTTGTAGGCAAAGGTCGCCAGTTCATCCAGATCGAAGGTGGAATCAATACTACACAACGAGAAAAAGGCGCACGCGAGCGCGGGTGAGATGACCCAGGTCAGCCCGTCCCACTCTTTTCGACTTGCACAACGGACCGCCAGCGCCACGACGGCCGCCAGCGCCAACAGGACAAGCAAGTAATCAACGACGCCGACCCATTCCAGGTAGCGGGCATTGCCTGTACGATAGTGACCGAACCCGATGTCGTTCCAGCCGAAATCGAAGGTCAGCATCAACGCCAGGACCACCGTGCCCACGCCGCCAACCAGTCGGAAAGGCTGCCCCGAGCGCCCCGTAACGGATTCGCGGCCCACCAGACAGAAGGCGGCAAACATGGCCGTGTAGATCACAATCCACAGGCCCGGCAGCACCTTCTCCAGCGAAACACCCAGCCCCACGCAAAGATTCAGGCACAGCACCCAGCCGAGGAAGGCATTGCGCGGTGCGGCGCTGTCCCGCCGGTGCTCCAGCCACAGAAAGGGCAGCGCGGCCGACAACAGTGCCCAATACCAAAGTGCGTGACCGCCCTGATGCTGCGCTTCAATCGCCCAGCCCGTCGCCCCGATGAAGTAGAGCATGGTCACCGTCGCACTACGATAAAGGTAAATCAGCGG
>JBHEKR010000014.1:0-46011 GCA_041859365.1 Candidatus Hydrogenedentales bacterium | reverse complement strand
AGCCGTGGTAGAGTTCACTTGAGGTCATTGGGCATCTCCTATCTGGGTTTCTAGACAAAACCAGGAAATGCACTATGGCCTCTTCTGATGTCAAATGTATCCTCAAACCGGATGAACCATTAATGACCCCTCCACACTACCACAGGCCGGAATTTCAGTCTAGCCCCCATCGATCGCCCCGAATCCGGCGATAATCTATTCACCGCACCCGTCAAGATCGAGGATAGTGCTCGAGGCAAGAATGAAAGATGGATTAATTGGAACTTCATGCGGTATTCTAACGCGTTGTATACTATGTTGCCGGAGTTGGACGTGCTCTCCGGCCGGAGGCGGGTATCGGGATTCGTGGTTGTGGGGCGGGAATGTCATTGTCTGCTAGAGCTTGCATGACCGGAAAGACGCAGATATTGGTTGTAGATGACAATCGCCAGATCCAGGCGCTCCTTACGGAGCTTCTGGGAGTGGCGGGCCATGTCACGCGAGCCGCGGCTTCCTGCGAGGAAGCCCGCGTGCTCATCGAACAAGAGAACTTTTCCTGCGCCCTCATCGATCTCGGCCTTCCCGATGGAAATGGCCTCGACCTGTTGCCTTTCATCCGAGATAAACAGCCCCTTCTGGTGCCTGTTATCCTCACCGGGGACGGTCGGGCCGAGACGATCATCGAAACGATGCGCGCGGGCGCTTTCGATTTCCTGATAAAACCTTTTGTATCCGCATCACTCCATGCGGCGATCAACCGGGCCAAGGAGTATCACGATGTACTCCGAGAACGAGACGAACTGGTGCAACTACTTTCCGACGAGCGCGAACAATTGAAGGTCCGGGTAGAGGAGGCCACCGCCGATCTCCGCCAGTACGCCAGCCATTGCGAATTGGTCAGCGCGCGTCTCCGTTCCCTGGTAAGGCTGACCCAGGTCGCGGCCAATCTATACACCGACGAGACCGTGTTCCGCAGCATCATCGAAGAGCTCGAAAAGTACATCCCCCTGCACTGCGTCGCCCTCGATTCCGCCACCGGTCACAAATTCCTCGCCGCCTGGCGCAATGGCGGCGACGAGATACATGTCATCGCGGTAGACGATGTGGATCTCTCCGCCCACAATGGACGTTTTGAGGACGGCCCCGAAGATCGGCTCCGCCTCCTCGTGGAGCGTCACGCCCACCTGGAAACGCCCGGCTCCGCCGCCTACATCTATCCCCAGAGCTATTGGGGCAAACCCGCCTGCACCGTGGCCTTCTTCCTGGACGACTCCTTTGCCGTCGACGCCGACTGCGACCAGTTTCTCAGCATGTGCGCCCATTTCCTCGGTTTCGAGTGGCAGGATGCCCGGCTCTCGCTCCACGCCACCCAGCAGGCCAGTCTCGGCAACATTGCCCTCGAAATTTCCAAGGGCCTGATCCAGGGCCTCACCGCCATCCGGACCACCGCCGACTTCGTCAGTGAGACGCCCATCAGCGATGAAGCCGCCGAAGGCCTCAAGCTCATACGCGACAGCGTGGACGGGCTCCACAACCAGATCAAGGATTTCCGCCAGCTTTCCATGCCCCACAAGGAGTCCGTGGAAACCGTCCAGCTTTCCGAATATATCGATCAAGCCGTGGATATGCTCGCGCGCGCCCTTCAGAACCGCGGCATTACCATCACCCGCGACTATGACGAGGACTGCGAGTGCGTCCTCATGAACGGCGCGAGCCTGGCAAGAACCTTCCTCGACCTCATCGCCGCCGCGGTGCGAACCGTGGCCAACGGCGGGGAGATCCATCTCGCCGTAACTGGCATGGAGCCCAACCACATTCTCGTCCAGATTCGCCACGATGCGGTCAACGGCGAACTCTTCGGCGTGCTCCGGGACGGCGGGGAAGTGCCCGTCCTGATTGAAAGTCACCCACAGTTCATCCTGGCCCTCCGAACCATTCAGAGCTGCGGCGGTAAACTCCTGTTGAAATATGAGGAAGGAACGGGTCGGGCCTTCAGCATCATTTTGCCCCGAAACCCGCTCCGCACGCAGCGTCCACCTGAGGTGCTCACGTGACGACAACCGCGCCCCTGTCCCCACGGTCCGTCGCGCCCGATTCCGGTCGCGCGCGGCAGAAGCTGCTCGTGGTCGATACCGACCCCGGCGTCTGCTGGTCCCTTGAAAAGGGACTGGGACTTTCCGGCTATGACGTCTCCACCGTCAACAATGCCGCCCACGCCATCCAGCGCGCCCGCACGGAATCCTTCGCCGGCATCCTCCTCGAGATCATGCCCGAGGCCGGGCTCACGGTTGAAACCCTGTCCCAGATTCTGGACCAGGAAGTACCGCCCAGTATCGTTTGTGTTTCCATCGACGCGCCCCCCACCATTGTCATCGATTGCATGCGCCGCGGCGCCACCGATTTCCTCGTGAAGCCCTTCAGCCTCGCGGAAGTCCGCGCCGCCATCTCCAAAGCCATCGGGCCCCAGAAATCCCCAGGCGCCGATGCGGATGACCCCGTCGAAGACTCCCCCGATCTCGCGGCCTCCCTGCTCGTGGGCGTGAGCCCGCCCATGCAGGAACTGCGCACCGTCATCAAGCAAGTCGCCCAGACCGACCTTAACTGCCTCATACGGGGCCAGAGCGGCGCCGGCAAGGATGTTATAGCCCGCGAGATACACCGCCTCTCCAAGCGAAACGAGAAGCCCCTTATCAAAGTCAACTGCAGCGCCCTCCCCGAGCAGCTACTCGAAAGCGAGCTCTTTGGCTATGAAAAGGGCGCCTTCACCGGAGCCGTCGCCGCCAAGCCGGGTCGCTTCAGCCTGGCGGACAAGGGCGTGATCTTCCTCGACGAAATCTGCGAGATGCACCCCAACCTCCAGGCCAAGCTGCTCCAGGTTATTGAGCACAAGGAATTCACCAAGCTCGGCGGGCGCCAGTCCGTCAAGGTGGACGTGCAGATCATCGCCGCCTCCAACGCCGATATCGAGGCCAAGACCAAGGATGGCAGCTTCCGTCAGGACCTGTACTTCCGCCTCAATGAAGTCTGCATCTGGGCGCCGCCGCTGAACAACCGCAAGGAAGACATCCCCCTGCTGGTCAAGCACTTCACCAAGAAGTATAGCAACTTCACCGGCGATCGCCCCTTTCAGGTCACCGGCGAGGACCTCACCCGCCTCACCGAGCGCGATTGGAACGGCAACGTGCGCGAACTGGAGAGCACCATTAAGCGGTGGCTCGTCCTGGGCAAGACCGACATTACGCCGCCGCCCATCGCACCGGCCCGCGTGCTCGCCGCAGCACCCGGCGTCCCCGCGCAGGATCGCGAATATTCCCCCGAGGAGATCCTCCAGGCGCTCGATCAAAACCAGTGGAACCGCCGCAAGGCCGCCGAATCCCTCGACATCAGTTACCAGTCGCTGCGCAGGCGCATCGAAAAATTCAAACTCGACCAGCGCCGCTGATCGCCCGCCGGGAGAAGCCCCCAATGTATTGCGATTCCCCTCCAAAACCTGAAATTCGGCACCATCAACTCGGCCTGGTCGGCCACCGTGCGCGTCCATGAAGGAAGCCATTTTCTTCGGCGGTTTCCTGTTCTGCGTCCCCGCAGGCATCTTCCTCGCCGTCACCTTCCCCCGGATCCACAAGGCCGTCTTCTTCGCCCTGGTCCTCGGTACGACCAACACCGGCGGACTCTTCGGACTGCCCCTCGATATTAATTTCCTGAGCCGCGAATGGTACCGGGGCACCACACGCGGAATCGAAGTCTCCTACCTCGACCTCATCGCGATCATTCTGCTGATCAGCACCCTCATCGTGCGACATCGCGAAGGCAGACGCGTCTTCTTCTGGCCCACGAGCCTCGGGTGGATGATCGCCTACCTCGTCTACGCCTGCGTACACACCCTGGCCCTTGCCGATCCGAAACTCTTCGCCCTCTTCGAAATCTCAAAAACGATTCGCGGCATCTTCATCTTCGTCGCCGTGGCGCTCTACGTGCGCACCATGAAAGATCTCGAACTCTTTATCTGGGCCCTCTGCACCGCCATCGGCTATGAGGCCTTCGTCTGCCTGCGCGACCGATACATCTACCATATCCACCGCATCCGCGGAACTCTGGGTCATCCCAACAGCCTATCCATGTACATGGTGGTCCTCGTCCCCATCATGATTGCCACCGCCCTGTCCAAGGCCAGGCCCCTCCTCCGAATCGCCTGCTGCATCGGCTTCCTCGCCTGCGCCGGGTGCGTCATCCTCACCATCAGCCGCACCGGATTCGCCACCCTCGTGCTACTTTCCGGATGCTGCGGCGCCGTGACGATGGGACTGCGTTTTTCCATCCGAAACGTCGCTATCGTCCTCTTCGCCTCTCTGCTCTTCATCTTCGTGCTCGCCAAGTCCTGGGACCAGATCGAAAGCCGCATGTTGAGCCAAACCTACGAAGACGAGTTCGGCGAAGACGCCTTCGGTGGGCGCGGCATGTACGTGAAATATCTTAAGGCCATCCTGGCCGACAAGCCGCTGGGCGTGGGGCTCAACAACTGGTCCTATCGCGTTACCAACGACTACGCCGCTTCCCTGGGCGTCATCTATAACCCCTACGTCGGCACGGACATCGCCCCCAATCAGGATCTGCGCGGCCTGGTGAATACCATGGGCGGCGCACAGACCGCGCCAGCCCACAATATCTTTATCATCACCCTGGGCGAACTCGGCTGGCCCGGGTTCATCTTCTTCTGCGGCATGATAGCCTCCTGGCTCTACATGAGCGCCACCTATCTGCCCAATCGAACCGAAGCCCTGGTCTCGCGGTACGGACTAGCCGCCTTCTTCGCCGTCCTCGCCGTTATCTTCCAGGGATTGACCGAATGGGTCTTCCGCCTTACCCCCATCTTCATTCAGGTCCACGTCATCATCGGCGTACTGGCCGCCCTGTACCACGGTCGCGACTCCAAAAAGTCATCCCGCGCTTAGACGCTCCATTCCGAAAAATCCCGCCCCGTCACTTCGCGTAGACTCGCGATATCGTCCTGGAGCAACGCCTGAATCTCCGCGCGTTTCTCCTCCGAGAGCAGGGGCTGCCGCCGCTGTTCCGGTTTGCGGGCGGTCAGGCGGCTGTAGGCCGTCGCGAGGGGTTCGGGCACCATCGGTTTCCAGCGGCTCTTGAAGGGCACTTTGTGCATCACTTTGCCCAGCAGGTTGCGCTCGAACTTATCCACCGAGCGATTATGAACCAGCGCCCAGTCTTTGCCCACAAAGTGATCGTCCACCCCCAGAAATTGGAATACCTTCTGGATGGTGCCCACCTTGTCGCGGACCAGCTCTTCCAGCGTCAGAATCTGAATCTGCTCCACCGAGAAATGAGCCAGGTACGCCGAAAGCTGGTAGTGGTAACTGCTGGAAAGCACATAGTCACTGCCCGGCAGCTCGTCCAATGCCTCCTGGAAATCCCTATCTTCCAGGCCCATCAGACTGAGTTGCGTGAAATGGGACACCACACGCTCCACCGGATCGCGGAGGATGTAGAGCAACTTGACATCCGGATTCACCGCATGGATACGCTCCGGCACACCGGCATACAGATGGCGTTGCGTGTACCCCACCGACGACTCCCCGCGAATCGCCGCCGCCGTGGGAAAATGGGACTTATACCAATCAAGGCCCTTGCTCCAGCGGCGCTCCTCGATAAAAAAATCCAATTCCTTCGGACAGGACATGGATATATCGGGGTGTTCGTCGAGGTAATGATGCAAGCTGCTCGTACCACTCTTCATCGCCCCAATCATGATGAAATTTGGAAGCATGCACTGAACCTTTCATACGGTCTGACCAAGCGCAACCATGCTCCATCGCGGAGCCTGACGCCGTCCCTGGATTCGAGCGCTCTCACAACCTCGAATTCGTGCAGGGCTCTCCCGTGTCGGCCAAGACCAGTTTGGCAACCCGCAGCCGACTTATAAAGTATTCCGACCTCCGCCCGACCGCTTCCTATCCAGAGATCGCCGCGGACAATAACGCCTTCGCCGAGGCGAGACGCTCCAGACCTTCAGCCTGGACCACTTCCGCCCGTGCACGGTAGGCTTCGGGGGACTCCAGCATACGCGTGACCTCGCGCCTCAATGCGCCAAAATCACAGTCGTCGACACTGCCCACAGGCACAAGTCCGAAATGGGCAAGGAAATTATCGACCTTTGAGCCCCGCGCGATACCCACGATCGGAACCGCGACAATCGACGAGAGAATCAGCAAGTGAAGTCGGCTGCTTACCACCACCGACATGCGCGCCGCCACCGCCAGAATCTCCGAAGGCTGATACTCGCCCGTAAGCACCGTGATCTGCTGCCGATGCACCATCCGACCGGCCAGCCGCGCCATGAGCGCCGAGTCCGTCAGCGGATTCATGGGGATGGCCACAATGTGCGCACCCGTGGAGAACGCCAGCTCGTCCAGACAATTCGCCAGCTCCCGTTCCTTCGTGATTGCCGCCTGGGCCGATACGCACAATCCGATCTTTGGACGATCACTCTGGAGCAGTTCCAGCACGCCCGGCGCGAAGGGAATCTGATCCAGAGCATCCGGCTTCAAGAGAATGGCCGAGTCGGCGCCCACATGCAGCTCGCGCGTCACGCCACTCCGCACCACCTCAGTCCGGCTTTGCGTATCGCGCAGAATAACCAGATCGGCCCGCTCCAGGCACTCGGCAATATTCCGCCGACTTCGTGTATCCCGGCGCTTTTCCTCCACACGGATCGCGTCAAAAAAGCCCAGGCTGATCAAGTTAACCAGCTTAAGCACTCGCTGCGAACGACCCGGCTGCACCCGGTGAAAGGCGGGATTCAGTTCGTCGTTCATACCGACGCCCCAGAGGATCGTCTTCTTCCCCAGCGACTGGGCCACCTGCATCAACGCCGGAGTTACATGGGGATAGTCCGAGAGGCCCGTCGCACCGCACCAGACGAAGCAGTCGTGGGCGTCGATGAGCGCGCGCGTCTCCTCGGGAGACACGTCGTTGAAAAAACCCAGCAAGCGGCAGGTCTTTATCCCGAGTCGCGCCGCTGTTCGCTCCGGATCATTCGTGCTCGCCGTGAGCTCCGCCCCGGGGAAAACCTCCCGGAAGATTGCTACCGCGCATTCAAGTATGGCCTCATCGCCAACATTCTCACATCCAAATGGGACGCCGGCTAGCAGTATACGCATGTATTCCCTCCCAAAAATATTCAAGGGTATTTGGATTGTAATTAGATGTGATGCCCGTGGGGAAATATCGGCCACGGGCCAGAAGATGCGTTGGATACCCGGCTGAGGGGCGGTTCACTCGCGCGGTCGGAGGGCGCGGAAACAGACTCATTTCCGCCTCATCAAAAACATCCGTTGGATGTCCTCCAGATCCCGCTGGCGTGCTGCAAAGACGTATAAACATGTTACATAGGCCACACTGCCCAATGCAAGGGCTCCTGAAACGCCCCACAGTGTATCCGTTCCCAACAGCGCGCCCACACCCACGTACACCGGAGCCGAACAGAGCGACGGAATCACCCCTGGCCACAGCACCTCGCCGAACCACTCCCCCTTCGTAATCGCCAGCGTGCTGCGCGAAAGGGGCCAGATCATCAGGGGATAGCAGATTGCCGCCGAAATCGCCGTTGCGGCGCAACTGCCGATCGCGCCATGGCCCAGCCACCCCACAAACACCAGCGTCAAGACCAGATTGAATAAATTCGCCCCCAGCACCAGAAGGCAGAAGTCCCGCGGCTTTCCTATCGCTTCCACAATCGTGGAAAACACCACGGAGGGCACCACCACCAGAAAGCCCAGGAAATTGATCTGGATAAGTGCCGGTGTCAGCCAGAGCTCGTCTTCGATATAGAACTTGACCAGCGGATAGGCCAGCAGCGCCAGCGGGAGCCCCGGCAGCAGAAAAGCCCAAAGGGCCACGCGATTGCCCCGGAGAAAAGCCGATCGCAGTCGCGCGTCTTCACGCCCCGCGTGCATCGCGATCAGGGACGGATTGATCGTCCGCTTGGCCATGTTGAGCGCATACCAGAGATGCTGGAAGGGCAGCGAAGCGATGTTATAGCAGGCAATGTCCCATGCGGTGGAGAAAGCGTTCAGCACAATTGGATCCAGCGCGTTGCGAATCGTCAGCCCCAGCACCATCAGGAACTGCCAGCCCCCAAAACTGATGATCTCCCCCGAAATGGGCCAATGGATCGCGGACCGCCGAAAGCGAAGCGACTTCACCAGCGACATGGATAGCGGTGTCGCCACGGCCAACAGCAGCAGCTCCCCCGCCACCGTGGCCGCCGTAACCCACAACACCCGCGTACTGACCCCGAAGATAAGCCCGAACAACAGCGCGATTCGGAAGAGCGTCGCGCCGATGTTGATGAGATTCTGCAGAATAAACCGCTGCCGCACAAAGAACCCCACCCCAAACGGCGCTGCCGGAAGGCGCAGCGCCGCCGTAAACATCAACGCGGCCAGCATGACCTGGGCGTCCCACACCCGGTCGGGCGGAATATTCAAGAACAGCTCTATCTTCCAGGCGAAGAGCCACCCCGCAGCCAGAAAAATCAGACCAGCCCCCAGCAGGATGGGAAACATGGTGGAGCAGATGCGGGTAACCCCCCGGTCGTCCCCTTTGGCATAGGCCTCCGTGATATAGCGCCCTATACCCCCTGTCAGCACCACGGTGGTCAGCGGCGTGAAGGCCATCACCGCATAGAGCACCGGCAGAATCGCGTACTCCTCCTTCGATATCTCCAGAATGAGATGGCGTTGCAGCCAGAACAACACCGTGATGCTCAGCACCTGCGCAACGACGGAGCCCACAAAGTTGATCGCGACCACCTTCTTGCTGATGGTTATTCGCTCGCTCACGGCAGGGTGGCCCCCGCAGTCCAGACACGGTGGATCGCCCCACGGACGCACCCCCCGCGCGAAACTTTCAATTCGGCGCGCCTTCGGCCACCGAAGAAGTGACGTCGTCGCGCATCAGCCCATACAGTTCTTCAAGGCCCCGGGGCACTTGCTTCAGGGGAACGCTCGACATGAACGATGCGGTCGAATCCTTGTCGTGGGGAGCGAAGCCATGCATTCCCGCCAGCGGCTTCACGCCCATGTGGCTCGGACAGATCAACACGCCTGGATCGACCAGGAAAAAGAGCTCGCCATAGGTCTGGCCGGGAAAATCGCAACCGTAAGACGCCAGCTCTTCGTCGGTCATAATGTGGCCCTTGGGCTCTTCACGCAGCGCCGCTTCGATCTTCTCGCGAACCCCCGGCTTGAGGAACCAGAAGCGGCCCATCGTGCTGTCGTAGGCCGCGGCGTAGTCTTCACCGAAGGTCAGCCCCAACTTGTCGATGCGACCCATGACATCACAGACTTCCTTGATATCAGTCATGCCATGATCGGAAAAGAGAAACAGGCTCACTTCGCCGTAGTGCGCCAGCGCCTTCTCGTAGAGACCGCGAATCTCGCGCTCGTACCAGCCGATATGGCGCGTGCACTCCGGTGACTGCGTGCCGTACTGATGCAATATCGCGTCAAGTCGGCCGAGAAAGAGGTACACGAAGCGCACGCCCCCGGTTTCGATCGCGCGCGCCACTTCCGCCACACTCTCGGGTTCGTTATACCCCTCTGGACGGCAGTAAGGGATCTTGTTTTCCCTCAAAAAATCAAAAATCGTCGCCTGGCCGCCGTTGATCCCGCCCGGCTCGAAAATATTTGCCTGCTCGGTATAGTTGAAAAGGTGGAGCTTCTTGAAGGGCATGTTATAAAGCTGGAAATAGCCCGTGAACCCATGCACCCGTTTCATAATCTGGCTCAACTTCCCACGAACACGTCCACGCTGCATGATGGACTTGGGAAGCAGGCTGAAGAAGCGATAGTTCTTGAAAGGCGAGTTCTTCGGGTCATAGGCAAAAAAAGCAAAGTGCCCGTGCTCCCGCGGCAGCTTCCCCGTCAGAATCGTGGGGTCGCAAGTCGAGCTATAACCGAAGATCGTGTTCAGCGGCGACTTCACCGCAAGGATATCGTCGAGAAAGGGATGGCGCTGCAGCACTTCCCACCCCAGCGCATCGATAAACACGCACAGGGTCAGTTTTTCTTGATTGTTCATGCCGTACTCCAATCTCCAGTCGCGAATCTATGGGTCGTATGGGTCGTATGGGTCGTATGGTGAACGGAGCCCGCACCACCACTATCGAGCTACAGCCTACAGCCTACAGCCTGAAGCCTGAAGCCTACATCAAATGTCCTTCCAGCGCATCCATATACCCCGAAAATGAAAAGTGTTCTTTCACCCGTGCGGCGCCACCCGCGCCCAGTCGCGTAGCAAGCTCGTCATCAGTCAGCAGGCGCTCCAGCGAAGCGGCATAAGCCGCCACGTCCTGCTCGGGCGACAAGAGCCCCGTCTCCTCATGGCGGAGCCAGTCGGGGATTCCGCCCACGGCGAAAGCCGCCACGGGACGGCCATGGCGCATCGCCTCCAGCCCCACCAGCCCGAAGGGCTCTGGCCAGGCCGAGGGCACCGCCACCACCCGCGCACGCTGGTAGTAGGGCGCCACCGCATCGTTCGCCACCCAGCCCGCAAAGCTAACCCGGTCACCCAGGCCAAGGGAGTTCACCTGACCCTTCAGATCATCCTGGGACTTGCCCGTGCCCACTATGGTCAGATGAAAGGGGCAACGAAGCTGGCGAAGCGCGTCCAGCAACAGGTCCACGCCCTTCCCCCGTATCAGCGAACCCACATACAGGATTTCCGGGGCTGCGGGTACCGGCGTCACTTCCGGGTCGCCCTGGTTAAGCACCGGATGGCACAGATGCATGCGCGCTGCGGGATAACCACTCGCAAGAAGCTTTTCTTGAATAAAAGTGCTGTTGGCCAGGATCGTGTCGAAGTGCTGATAGCGCGCCATTTGACGAATCTTCGCCTGAATATTCACGAGCTTCACCGGCAGCGGTCCGCCGGACGCCTTTTCCAGGAAAGCAAGCGCTAGATAGCAGCGCCAGCCCGCGGTATGCGTACAGGTCTTCCGGTTGTGGCGCGTATAGCCCAGACCCGTGGGGCACCAGAGGTCGTGATCATGCACCAGCACCACCTTGCGATAGTCCGTCGAATGCTCCACGCCTGCGGGAAGTTGCGCCAGTTTGTGGACAAACACCACATCGGGCTTAACCGCATCCGTGATCGCCCGGAACGTCCTGCCCCGATCGCCATCGGCTGGCCAGCCGAACTCCGTGCAACACGTCGCACTCGAAAAAGGGGACGCAAAAGTCTCTCCGTCGGGCCGCGCATGGCCGTAGGCCAAGTGACACTCGTGCCCCCGCTTCACCAGCGCCTGGACGGTGTGGGCGATGACCTGTTCCACGCCGCCAAAGTGACCGCAGAGATTATTTGCGAAGAGAATTTTCACGGATCGCATCCTCGTATACGCCGATCAGCCGCTCCGCGATGACGTCCCAGTCGTAGCGCTCGCGCACCTTCTTCCGGCCCATTTCCGCCAATGAACGGGCCCGCTCGGGGTGGGCCGCAACCCCTTCGAAGGCCTCCAGGTAACTGACCTCATCCGCGGGATCGAAAAGCAGGCCGTCCTCGCCGTCTTCCATGAAGTGGGGAATCCCCCCTATCCGTGAGGCAATGACGGGGAGACCCGCCGACCAGGCCTCCAGAATCACAATACCGAAGGGCTCGTGAATCGACGGCAGAACAAAGAGATCCGCCGCGTGGTAGGCCGCGGTCAAGTCGGGGCTGTCCGATGGAATGCCCGGTATGACTGTCAGGTGATTGCGCACGCCCAGATCCTCCGCCGTCTTCAACAACTGGTCGTGATAGGCCGTGTTGGTAACATTCCCCACGAGGACCACGTGGGTTCTCGGCTCGCGCTTCCGCATTTCCGGAAGCATCTTGACCGGCAGCAACTGGTTCTTCTGCGAATCGATCCGCGCCAGGGTCAGCACCACAAAGGCGTCTTCGGGGATGCCCCGATCGCGCCGAAATCCCGGTCCGTCGCCATCGGCGAAGCGGCGCGTATCCGCGCCATTGGGAAGATAGACAACCTTCTTCTCCGGCATCCGCTCCTGGGTCTTCACGCTCTCGGGATAGCCCACGCAGAGTATCGCGCTTGCATCCGCAAGTACCCGGCGCGCACCCACCCACATGCCCAGCACCTTGCCATAGTCGAGCGCGCCCTTCGTGGGCGCGGCCATGGACTCCATCTCCGCTTTTGGAATATCGAAGGCCCCGCCGTGGAGCGATATCACATAAGGGATACGCCGCTGAAGCGCCACCATCCGCCCGATTCCACCCAGGCGGTTCCCCGTGTGGAGGTGGATCAGGTCGAGCCCCGGCTCCTTTTTGAGCGCGCGCATCATGGCAAAAGAAAAGGGGCTCCCCCCTTTTTTGTCGAGGATCTCCCGCGCACCCGGCTTCAGCCCGATGAAGGGATAAAAGGAGGGGAAGCGACGGATATGGAGCCCCCTCAGGTCCTCTTCCAGGCAGTCCGCGGAGGCGACGGTGCAAAATACTTCGGAGGGATGACCCTTGGCCACCAGCCGTCGCGCCGTCTCGAATATGACCGTCTCCGTGCCGCCCCAATCGTCGCGCACGACCCGCTTGGCTAATTGTATGGTCCGCATCCGCTCAGTTCCTGAAGAACTCTTGTGGGAAGCCCTGATTCTTTGCGGCCGCGCTGCGACCACTGAAATGGGCATAGTTGAATACCGCGCGATAGGCCAGGTTGAAGGGAATCGTGTCCGGACGGCCGTGGCGCAGGGCGTACAGCACGTCGCGCACCATGTGTCGCGCGCACGCCACGCCCTCGCGCGCCAGAGAAGGCCGCTCGCCCAGCACTTGATAGTACACCATGCCATGGCCCCGTTCGCGGCGGTACAGCGTCTTGAGCGTGTAGTTGTGCGAGTGCTCCACCACCGAATCCACCGCAATGGCGAATCGCGCCCCCGCCGCCTTGCAGCCCACCGCCCATACGAAATCCTCGCCCCAACCCTCTTCGGGAAACTTGTGCGCTTCCCACAGCGCCCGATTAAACGCGCAGGCCGCGGCCGAGAAAAAACTGTGGCCGGTCTTGCCGGTATTGGCAGGGCCGTAAACCCGATCCAGATCGTAGCGCACCACAAAATGGGCGTCCGGACGGGCCACTTGCCGGCTCGTCACACCGTCGGCCTCGCCGCGATAGAGCGGCGCCAGCAGACGTTCCAGCCAGTAGGCGTCCTGCGGGATACAATCGGCGTTCAGCAGCACAATGACCCGCTCCGGGGCCGCCGCGATCATCGTGTTCAACACGCGACCGGGAATATACGAAGACGGCGCGATCTCCGTCACCAGTTCGGGGCGGGGATTGTACTTCTTCACGGCTTCGAGCGTGCCGTCGGTGGATCCGGAATCTACATTGTACAGAATGAAATTCTGCACCGTCTGCGTCCGAAGCGCCTCCAGCGTGCGCTCCGCATAGGGCTGCTCGTTTTTCGATCGCATGATGATGGCGACCGCTTCCCCGGGAGTCGGCGCCATCGAAACAGAGGTAGTGTCCAACGTGATCAGGCCTTCTTATTCCGGCGGTCAGCCGTAGTGCTTCCAGATATGCAGAACATGGGAGAGTTCCGCTCCGTCTCCCCCCTGCTCGCCCAATAGGCGCGGCAATCGCTTCAGTATACGATCGCGGGGATGGAGTAGCCACTCGCCACTCGCCGGGCGCGCGTGGCGCAGGTTACGCACCGCATTCTTCAGACGTTCGAGGGGCACGGCGCCCGGAAAGCGGGTTGGCAATGCTTCGTAAGCCGCCCAATCGAGGTCCGCCATACCCAGGCGGTTGCGCTCGAACCAAAGGTAGACCCTCAGGTACAAGTCCACCACCTCCCGATGCCATTCATCCAGGGTCTTCCCGGGAGGCGCCGCGTGGCGGGGACGCATCTTGAAGTCCAGGGACGCCTCGTAGGCCTCACGCAAGCGCGCCGACTCCGGCACGCCGTCAAGCGGCTGCGCCGCGAAACGCTTGCGGCGTTCGACGTAGCTCGGGCTGTAGTCGCCCTTCAGAAACAGCACGCTGTCGCCCATGGCCATCATGGCCTTGTAGATGTTGCGCACCACAAACTCTTGGTCTTCCGTGTTCAGCAGGGACTGCTGGCCCAGCGTCATCCGCGCCAGCAAAAGACCAATACCCCGGTTCATAAACAGGCGAGCACATTCGGCCAGGGGCGGGTGCTCGGGATCATAGGCAGGCAACGACGAAAATACATCGGGCGGACCCATCACCACATGGTGGCCATATTTCGCCTCCATGTACATCAGTTCGTAGGGAAGACGGCTCAGGCTGGACACGGGCATGGGCGGGCCGAAATCCACATGAATCCCGCAACCCGGCTCCACCGCTTCCTTCACGCCCTGCAACGCAGACGATAACGCGCGGCGGCGACGGCGCGATGTGTAGGGAACCACAACGAAGAAATCGTAGTCGTTGTAGACGCGTTCCTCGCCATCCACCTCAAACACGCCGCCTTCGCCGCGGCCGTAGCCACCGCCCAGCACCAGTGCGGTCAAATCCTCCGTGCGGACCACCTCGGTCACGCGACCACGGACCGTAGCCATGTCACGGGCAATCCTTGCTTCGAGTTCGTCCGATCCATCAACTGTAAATCGCATCGTTATCCTTAGTCGTGCTTGTACATCGCGCTGGCTATGGTCTGGTGGCGCCCGTCTGAGTGCGCGCCAGCCGGGAGTGTAACACACCCCCGGCTGGCGGTCGAAACTTACCCGGATTTCATGGGAGATACCAGGTCCCATACAAGAATTCGGGGGGACGCGGCTGGCGGTTCTTGAGCGCGTTCGTCGGCTTCCACCCCGGGGACATCAACATCGCGCTGCAGAAAAGCGTCGGGCTGATCGTCTCCTGCACGGTGAACTCGCACTGGCGCGTGTTGTAGATTGGATGGCAAGACCAGCGACGCCAGATCGGGACTTCCGGTATTTTGAATGCGACCAGACCCGGCGATAAAACGCCCCCCGGTGAATTCCAGACGGTATCGCGAAGGGTAGTGTGCATTCCCTCTGTGATGCCGTAGACCGTGATACCGGGGACCGGATCTTCAATGCCATCGAGCTCACTCACACCGTGCTGAATGTCGGTCGGGTACGTGTAGCCCAGGCCGGTCGTCCAAGACATGCCCATCGGATTCGCACCCAGCATGAAGTCCATATTCAGAATCGCCGAATCACGATACTTTTGATTGCCGGTCAGGGCAAAGGTCGCCAGCAGGCCGCGCGCCGCGTTCGCCATATCCGTTGCGCCCCACGACATCCAGAAGTCTTGATTTCGTGGCCACGTGCAGCGGTAGGGCATCCCTTCGGTGTTCGCCACCAGTGAATCCGCGTGCACCGTGAAGTGGCTATTGATCAATTCCGCCCGCTCCTTCTCCGAGACGATCCCCGGCTTGTTCACGATGCCGTAAAAGATCCAGGGCGAGTAATCCACCATCGAATACGGCCACTTGAAGGGCTTCCTGACTTTTGCGATTAACGCAGGCACGTCGACAAGGTAGTCCTTCTTGCCCGAGTAGCGGAACATTCGGACTTTCGCGTGAAGGATAAAGGGATCGAGATATTCCTGCTTCTCCTCCCAGGTCAGCGTGTAGGGATCGCCCAGGCCGCGGTTCGCACGGCTCCGGATGGTCGTCAGGCCAAGGCTGTTCTTCGGATTCATGCCGAAGGCATAGGCCCGGTTGGCATACCACGCCCAACGGCTCGCGCCGGTCCCATCGAAGGGCTTCATGTGCTCCGCAAGCTGAATCGCCGCCGCCGCAAAAAGCAGCGAGTCCCATCGCGTCCGCCGCGAAAACGCATAGTCAATATCCGCATCGATGGGGGGATGGGTGTTGGTCTCCACAAAGCCCGAGACGCCGCCCGCGGCGTTCATGCTCCGCTGCCACACCAGCAGGCCGTAGGCCGCTTCGTCCAGTACGTCCGGTATGCCGTTCGAGGATTCCGGGAGGTTCAACTGTCCATCGGTAAACCGCTCCGGCGCCATTTCGTAGGCGTTCAGCAGATCGAAAACAGGCGTGTAGTGGGCGTTGTTTCGGTCCCAGTCCGCCGCGTCGTGCCATCCACCCGTCACGCCGTTCGTGTAGCGCGTCTTGTCCAGTGAGCCGCCCACCACGTCAAAACGCTGGTATCCCGCTGGCGGATTGAAGAATCCCTTGCCGAAGGCGATCATGTCGCTCTCGTAAATCGGATCCGTGTGGCATTTGATCCGCGGCCAGTTCGTATAGGGCGCGCCCAGTTCAATCCCGCAACGCTGGTGAAACATTCCACGCGTCGCCGTATAGAACGCCTCGCCGTAGGCGTCCGGGCCGTGATAGAAGGGCCAGGAACGTCCCACGCCCGGAACCCGGATGAAGAAGTTGCCCGTGGCTTTCAGCCCGGAAAAGTCCATCTCATATACCTTTTCGCCCGTGAGCAGCGGCGGTACCGTCGACGGATCGTTGTCATCGATCAAAGGCACAAGCTTGCTGTTATTGTCCCGCAGGCGAACCGTCCCAGCGAGGGCCACCGCGCCCGTGGTCGCATTGACCACCTCAAAACGAGTATAGGCGCTGAAATCCATCGGGCCCACTTCGTAGATGTGGCAGCCCATGTAGGCAAACTTCCTCGGGGCATCCGGCAGGTAACCCACCTGATTCGTCTTGATGGCCCGCGAAACCGTGCGGCTCGTGTTAAAGAGAAAGGTTACACGCTTCTTTCCGCGCACCGTGACGGTATAAGTCGTATTATTCCGAAGCGCTTGCGGAAGATAGATATAAGAATAATGTATGTAGTCCACCTCTGGGCCGCCCGTCACCGCCGCATCCCCCAGTCCCACCAGCGTGCGTCCTACCTGGAGCGGAATCAAGGGCGCCAGATAGCGCGAATCCGCCGTGCTCGAAATCTGATACGAGGTCGGCAAATCGAGCAGGTCCTCCCCCGCGTTGATGCGCCCCAGCGCATAGTACTTCTCGCGGAGCGCACGCATCGTATTGCGTGCCGTCCAGTTCGGACGATCCGTATTCCGCGTCGCGTCCCACTGCGCAACCGCCGGGAGCATGATGCCTCCGGAAAGCTTGTCGATCTCGTTCACCACCTCCTGCTCCGTCGATGTGGCGACAATAAGCCAGCGGTCCGAAAGCACCAGCAACTGTTCCACACCGTCATAGGTGGGACTCGAAACAGGATAGGCCGTTTGAAATTCCGGCAGGCTGGAGGGCGGAGCCGTTTGCGCCAGACACGGGATACACCCGATGAATAGCATCATAAATACGGACAGGCGAATAGAACGGGTTGGTGGAAAGAGTGCGTTGTTGAAGTGCATAGGATACCTCCTTGGCAAATACTAAAATAGATGCCAGTTACTGCGTGGGCACGGCAAAAAAACAGATCAAGCCCTTGTCGGTGTGTCAGGAATCTGACGGCGTAGTCATCGGCGAGGCGCCGGTGCGAATCCGGCGCGAGTTCAGATCGGTGGCTGGGACCAATCTTCGCGGTGGTGGCCTGCACTTTGGGTTCAGGTAGAACCCTGCTGGGCAGGCGAACGTCGCGCATTGCTCAAAAAGAGACGTGGAGCCTCTTCTTCGCTGACCACTGCAATACCCGACGTTGTGACTTAATTCTTTACCAAATCTATGCTGTTTGCTTACGCTAAGTCTACCACAGCTTTCGCAATTGCGCAATGTTTGCTTGAAAAAATTGGGATTTATCCAACTGGAACGCACCAAATACAGTGCGCAGAATTCTTACTTTAAAACCTCACGGAAGATACCAATAGCCGTACAGCGACGCCTGGTCGCGGGGAGTCCGATCAAGGAGTTCCGCCGGAGGATGCCAACCTTCCGACAATAATAGCGCACTACAGAATATCGTCGAACTCATGGTTTCTTGCACCGTGAATTCACACTGAGCAACATTCAAGGTCGGGTGACAGGACCAGCGGCGCCACACCGGAACGTCCGGCACCTTGAATGCAATCAAGTCTTTCGAATTCGGACCGGCCGGAGAGTTCCAGACCGTATTCCGGAGGGCCCCATACATCGCGCCTGTGATCCCATAGAGTGTTATGCCTGGGACCGGATCCGCTATGCCGTCCGTCATGCTCACTTCGTGCTGAATATTCACCGGATAGGTCTGTCCCAGCCCGGTGGTCCAGGACATGCCCATGGGGTTCGCACCGAGCATGAAGTCGAAATTCAAAATCGCCGCATCGCGGTATTTGCTCTCTCCGGTCAACGCATGGGCGATCAACAGTGCGCGCCCCGCGTTGGTCATATTGCTCAGGCCAAAGCCCATGTAGTAGTCCTGATCCCGCGGCCACGTCTGCCGATAGGGCCCGCCGTCCAGGTAGCCGAGCAACTTGTCCGCCTGCGGCATCAGGCGCTTCTTCATAAGCTCTTTTCGTTGCGCTTCCGGAAGGAAGCTGTCCGCGCGGTGGCACAAGCTGAAGTAGATCCAGGGCGAATAATCCATCAGCGTAAAGGGCCAGGCATAAGGAGCGGGTCCCGCCTCCAGCATTTCCCTCACGCCGTCGAGAAATTGGTCGTCGCCCGTCAGCCAGTACATGCGCGACTTCGCCATCAGCAGGAACGGAATCAGATAGGAATCCTTCTCCTCCCAGCTCACCGTGTACGGCGCGCCGCGCCCCCGCTCCGCCTTCGCCGCAATCTCCACTTTGCCCAGGCTGTTCGCCGGGTTTGTACCGAAGTCATAAGCTTTTCGCGCCAGTCCGGCCCAACGCGCCGACGCCTCCGGCGCCACCGGCTTCAGATGCTCCGCAAGCTGCGCCGCCGCCGCCGCAAACAGCAGCGAATCCCACCGGGTGCGACGGGAAAAGGCATAGGGCGCGTTCGAGTTCATCGTAACGTGGCCAATGGTCTCCACGTGGCCCGAAACACCGCCTTCCGGGGTCATGCTCTTCGCCCACACCTCCAGACCAAAAGCCGCCTCGTCCAGTATGTCGGGAATTCCGTTCCCCGATTCCGGCAGATTGAGCTGGCCATCCACAAAGTTCTTCGGCGCGATCTCGTAGGCATTCAGCAGGTCGAAGAGCACCGTGTAGTGCTGGTTGCGTCGATCCCAGTCCGCCGCGTCGTGCCAGCCGCCCCACACATGCTCCGTCGCCTTCGACTTGTCCATCGTGGCCGCGTAGATATCAAAGATGTTGTAGTTCTTTGGGGCGCCAAACTCGCCGTAGGCGAAGGCCACGTAGTCCGATTCATACACGGGCGCCTGGTGGCATATCGCCCGCTTCCACGGCGTGTGGGCCGGGTCATAGGCCACCCCGCACCGCTGGTGGTAGAGACCCCGCGCCGACGTGTAAAACGCCTCGCCATACACATCATCGCCCACCCGAAAAGGCCACGACCGACCCACTCCCGCAATGCGGATGTAATACTCCCCAGGCTCCTTCAATTCCCCGAGGTCGAGTTCGTACACATCCTCGCCCGTGATCAGCGGGGGCGCCCCAGGCGACTCGCCCTTCTTTGCCTTCGGTTTCATGCGAGAGTTCTTATCGCGAAGCGTAACCGTGCCTTCCAGCGCCACGGCCCCATCCGAAATCCGCACCACTTCGAACTTCGGATACATGCCGCAATCCATCGCGCCAATCTCATAGAGGTGGCAACCCAGATAAGCAAACTTGCGCGGCGCGTTTGCCAGATAGCCCACCTGGTTCACTTTGATGGCACGGGAAACCGTCTGGTCTTCATCAAACAAAAAAGTGGCGCGCTTCTTCCCCTGCACCTCCACCGTATAGGTCCGGCCCGACTCCATGGGCTCCGGAAAGCCGACATAGGAATAGTGCACATAGTCCACCTCGGGCGCACCCGCATAGCGCGCCGGACCAACACCCACCAGCACCCGCCCCACCTGGGCCGGCTCGCGCGGCGCGCCATAGCGAGCATCATCCGCGCTGGTGATGCTGTACGATAAAACGGAATCCAGCTTCCCTTCCCCCGCCCGGACCCGCGCCTCGGCGATATACTGCTCCCGCAGCTTGTCCGCCATGCGCTTGGAGGTCCAGTCTTTCTTCTCCGAATCCTTCGTCTTCTCCCAGCCTTCGGCGGCGCGTTTGAGTTGCCCCTGAGACAGGGCGTCGATTTCCGCCACCACCTCCGCGATATTGGAAGTGACCACAATCACCCAGCGATCCGACAATACGAGCACCTGCTCCACACCGTCATAACGCGGCACGGCCATGGTAGGCGCCGCCTGCGCCACCGCCGCCGACCCCGCCACGCCCCCCAGGAAAATCGCCAGGGCCAACACCACCGGAAACATCCGGCGCGCAAACAGGCTTCCTTCAGGTTTCATGCGCTCTGCCTCGCTCGTTGCTGCTGTTCTGCCCGACTCAACGTATCTGCCCCATGCTTTCACAGCCCACCCTTGTGCGCCCTGCGAACCGCGTCGATTCTTCGCGGAGGCGGGGAGCCACAGCCAGTTTCGCGGCCTCGTCAAACGACGCGGATAGCCCGCGCCAGGGCCACGTTCTCAGTCCGCATAGGTCTCCGGGGCCGATTCTGCCTCGTGGTGTTCGCGGGGATGGTGGCGACCATTCTCGCCACGATAGCCGCCTGCGGTCGGCGCCTCACCCTGCGGGCCAATCATGCCCGCCAGCCGCGCCACCAGCTCCGCCGCCTGAATCTGCACCGCATCCGTCGCCCCGTGCAGCATCTTTTCCATCGCCACGCGGCGCACCGCCCGCATCGCGTCCTCGTCCAGCTCGTCACCGGCCACCTGACCCGCGTGTGGGCCGGGCAGGTGGAGTGGGTCGCGGCTCCGCGCCTCGGCGCACTGCCGCCGCGCACGTTCAATTTCGATACTGTCGGGGAACTCGGACTGGAGCGCGTCGAAAATCGCCAGCGCCTCGCCGTAGTGTCCCGCGCAGTAGAGGTCCACCGCACGCCCGAACTGTTGCTTCGCATCCATCGTGGGGCGGTTGCGCGTACCCCAGCGGCCGCGCGAGGCCGTGCCAACCGAAGCGGTCGCCTGGGGCTGACGCGTGGTTGTTTCGTGGTTGATCGGGATCTTCTCGCCGCACGAGGGGCACTGCCCCATCTTGCCAATGGCCGACCGCGGCACCTGCATCTGCTGGCCGCATTCGCAGGTAATATAGAGTTTTCGCATAAGGCTCTTGTATTCCACTTCAGACGTAGTTGACACGCGCGCCGAAGTCCAGGCGGACCTTATCGCTCATCGGGTGCGTGGCGCTATTGTACCCTACTTGTTAAGAAAATCCGACAGCGCATCCATCATCTGTTTCTTCTCAAGTTGGCGGCGCTGCTCATCCAGGCCGTCCGGCGGGACCACCGTGGACTCCGAAGCCGGGCGACCGCCGGGCTCCGGACTCAGCAGAATAAAGCCCACATCGCCATCGTCATCCGCATCATCGGACTCGCGCCGTTCCCGCGCCGCAGCCAGATCCGCCTCCAGTTCCGCGATGCGCGCCCGGGACTCGCCCAGGGCCTGCGCGAGGTGCTCCTCCTCCACCTGATGCAGCGAGAAAAGCTCTTCGTCCCGCTCGCGCTGCGCTTCCAACTCGGCGATTCGCTGCTCCGCCGCCGACAGCGCTTCGCGATGGAGCACGGCATCCTTTTTCGTTTCCGATCGGGAAGCCAGCGCGCTCTCCGCCGCGGATACCCGTTCCTCCTCGCGACGCAGCGCCTCGCTGAGGTTCATGACTTCGGCCTGAAGCTCCGCCACCGTGTGTTCGAATGCGGCCTTAACCGCCGCGCGTTCTTCCTCGGCCCGTTGAAGCGCGAGTTGGGACTCGGAAAGCTCTGCCTGCAGCGCCGCGGCAACGGGCTCGTGGGAAGCCTTCGCCGCCGCGTCCGCCCGGGCCGTCTCCAGCGATTCGTTCAACGAGGCGATTCGCGCCGCCAGTTCCGCCGCGCCCCGCTTCAACCCGTCATTTTCAGACGCGATCTGATCCTGAGCCTGCTGAAGCGCCTGAACTTCCGCCGCCAACCGCTCCGCGCGGCTCTCGGCCGACTTTGCCAGGCGCGCGCTCTTTTCCAACGCCAGCACCGCGTCACCCTGACTTGCGGTCACGACCTGGAGTTCGTCCGTCAGCTTTCGTATCTGCTCGTCGCGCACGGCCAGATCACGCTGCAAATGATCCGACGCAAGGCCACGCTCGGCCTGTGCCGACAATGCTTCGGCCAGGGCGGCTTCAATGGCCGATATCTTCTTCTGCAGCAGGGCTTCGGTCTGGTGTGCGCCATCCAACGCCAGGGACGCATCCAAACGCTCCTGCTCCAGCTCTTTAATTCGAGACTGGAGCCCGCCCATCCGTTCCTTGATTTCGTTGAACAGCAGGACCTGCGATTCCATCGCCGCTATCTGATCCCGCGTGCTCCGGCTCGTTTCTTCCCGCTGGGCCTTCAACTCGCTCAGCGACGCGTTCAACGCGTTGATCTCTCGATCCTTCTGCAGAAGCAGCAGTGTGCTGTCGCTGGCATCCGTCTCGCCATCTTCCAGAATCGACGCCAGGCGATCCCGTTCCGTCTCGGCCTGCGCCAATTGTGACTTGAGCGTCGCCACCGCGCCCTCCAGCGCCCGGAGATTCACCCGCTCCGCCGCCGAGGCCTCTTCGAGGATCTGGTACTCCGCCGAGGTCGCGCGCAATTGGGTAACTTCGGCTTCAAGCGCGCTGAAGGCCAATTCACGCTCCGCAAGTGAAAGGGACACCTGCTGGTGGGCGGCCTGCTCGGCGGCGAGTTCCGCGCGGACGACCTCCAACTCCGCGACAAACTCCGCGTGTGCGCCCCCCGCGCCCTCGCTGATCGCCACTTCGAGTTCGGTAATCCGTGCGTCCTTCTCCCGGAGCGATTGGGCAAGCGCGTCGTTCTCGGTGCGAAGTCGCACCTGATTCACGTCGCGCTCGGACAGGGCAAAGCGCGCCTGCTGGAGCGCCTCCTCCAGTTGCGCGGTATGTTCCTGCTCTTTCACCTGTCGCGCAAGATGGATCTTATACTTGTCCGCCTTCGTCGCCGCGTACTGAAGCAGGCGCTGGAGCCGCTCGTAGCCCTCCTCCGGAGGAAGATCCTCCACGCGCTGAACCGGGCCGCCGCCGCCCGGAACGATTACCATCCGCTTGCAGACTCGACACCACCCGTCACGACCCGCATAGGTGTCGTTGAGGTGTAGTCCTTTTCCGCAATGCTGGCACTTGAATTCTATCATCGTGGCAAGCCCTGTTCATGCCCGCCGGAGGCCGCCGCCCTGGCGGATAGCCAGGCGCGCCCCGGTCTCACGCCAGCATAGCAACGCGCTCACCCGTAAACCAATCTTCTACCAACGGGGCCGGGTGGCCCAACGCCGCGACACCCGGGGCAACACCACCAGGAGCATCAACATCAGGACCGCCATCACCACGCCATCGCCGCTCCGGGCGCCGAAGATCGCCTCCAGCGGAAGGGCGCTCGCGCCACTCACCACTTCGCTCTTGCCCGCAGCCGGTCCCATCCGGACCACCGCGCCATGGCGCACCAGGAAGCCAACATACCGAACGCCGTTCAACTCCAGTTCGAGGATACTGTCTTCTACGAGCCATCCTTTGATGTCCGCCGCGGTTCGCCAGCCGTTCTCATTGCCGGCTTTGTCAACGTAGTAGTAATAGGGGGCCACATCCGAGGCTTCCACGCCGTCTTCCAGGGGGATCCACACCCGCTGGCGGAGCGGGTAGGCCTCGTCCGGCACGATGGCGTAGGTCTCACCCGTGCCACCGGCCAGGGGGGCCGGCGAGGTCGCCAGCGTGTAGACCGATACCTGCTCGTTGCCTTCCAGATTGGTGTTGATGCCACTGGAATCGAAGTCGCTGTAGGTCGGCTGGAAGATGGCCTCTTCCGAAGCGCCCAGGCGCTCCAGGAAGAACTCTTCCGTCTCGATGGTGAAGCTGTAGCTCAGCGGCCCGATCGTCTCGCCGGTGAGCGTCGACGCGTTTACCGTGAAGATCACCGTGTCGCCTTCCACAAACTCGCCTTCCGAGGGCACATAGAGCGCCAAGCCGTCGCGCAGGCCCACCGTATCAATGGCCAGCCAGTCAACGTCTGTGCTGCTTCCGCCCTCGAACTCCACGAGACCCTGCACCGAACTCGGATCGATGGCCGTGTCCCGGCGAAGCCGGATGGCCAGCGCGGAATTCGCCCGCGCCGTCAGCGTGCGGTTCTCGGTTTCAAGCGTCGGGAGAACCGGCTCGAAGAGCTCCCGAGCGGGCGGCTCACCCGCGCCGGGATAGCCGTCGTTCGGTGTGCTGAAGGCGCCCGTGCCGCAGACGCTTATGGCCCGCACCCAGTACAGATAGGTATCCGCCTGCGGATCGGGACGCAGGAAGCAACCGCTATCCTGCTGCTGCTTTCCGTCCAGCACTTCGGCCGTGTTGTCCGTAAAGGCTGTGCCGGTCACCGTCGCGAGACGATCAGCTTCTTCCGGCTCATTGACCAGACCACGGAACACCTCGTACTGATCCGCCCCCGGAACGCGATCCCAGGTCACTCGGACCTGGCCCGGCAAGGTACCATTGGTCGCGAGCACATCGTCCGCCACGCCAGGCGTCGTACACGCATCCTGTGTCAGCGCTATTTCCAACGGGCTACCGGCGGCGTTGGGCGCGGTGACGCGGATGGTCGCACTGCGCCCCGTCGTACCGAGATTCTCCTCGACATTGAGGTGAATGCTTCCCGTGTTCACTCCCGACTGGCCCGACTCAATCGTCACGAAATCGCCACTCACGACTTCGGCCTGCCAGTTGAGCGGCGCGAGACCCGTGTTGCGAACCGTCAACCTCAGTTCGCCCGCCTCGCGGCTGGCGGAAAGGCTGCCCGGCGTCACGCGGAGCACTGCGGGCGCATCTTGAGCGTTCAGCGGGTTTGTACCCAGCGAAACCTCCAGACCGTCGCTCGCGCCATCGCCATCCGTATCCGACTTCGCCGGATTGGTACCGGCCATGAACTCGTCGCGGTTCAGCAGACCGTCACCGTCATTGTCGTCTCCGGCGCCATTGTTCAGGTTCCCGAAATACTCGCGCTCCCAAGCGTCCGAGAGTCCATCGCCGTCCGTGTCGTCGTTCGTCAGCACTATCGCCTTCTCGACGCTGGCGCCCGCCGCGTCGGTCGCGCGAAGTCGCACGTTGAACCGGGCACTGGCGTCAAAGGCCAGGAATTGACTCGTCGCAAGAGAGTTTCCTGAAATTTTGAAGAGCGCATTGTTCGTTGCGCCTTCGCCAGTCACCAGGCTGAACGTGTGCGTATCACCCACGTCCTGATCGGTCGCAAAAAGCCGCGCCACCGTCGTATCGGCGGGGACATTGTCCAGAATACCGGTGGGTGTCACCACGAGATCCGCCGGCGCGTCGTTCGTATCCGTCACCTCGACGGCAAACACCGATTCAAGGTTCAGGCTCTGGCCGTCCGAAACGCGGACCCGAATGCTCAGCATACGGCCTTTCTCGAAATCGAGCACCGACGCGCTGCGCAATTCGGCCCCGTCAATCGAGAACTGGCCATTGTCCGTCGAGCCGTCGCCGGCCACGAGCGTATACACGTGATCGTCTTCAAAGTCGTCGTCCGCCGTTTCAAAGGCGCCGACCAGCGTGCCCACGGGTTGATTTTCCGCGATGACGCCGCCCGTAAGATTGAAGCCGCTAGGGCTGTCGTTCGTATTCTCCACCACAATGCCGAAGATCGCCTCCACGAAGGCGCCCGCCGGATCCGTGCTCCGGACCCGGACGCTGTGTCCGGTCTGGGCTTCGTAGTCAATCGTCCCATTCGTCACCAGCGCATTCCCGTTGATGGCAAAGAGTTCGTTGCCTGTGGCGCCCTCGCCTTCGACCAGCGCATAGGTGTGCACGCCGGTCCGATCTTCGTCCGCCGTGCTGAAGGCGCCGATCGTGCTCCGCAAGGCCGCATTCTCCACCACCACATTGTTGGAGAGTGTGATGCTCTGGGGCAGATCATTTGCATTGACCACCGTGACGGTGAGCGACTTGCCAAAGACACCGTCCTTGCCGTCTTCCGTCTGTACCCGAATGCTGTAGGAAGAACGGGCTTCATAGTTCAGCGGCGTGCCGGTGCGCACCTCGTTGCCCGCGATCGTGAAGAGGCCGTTATCTCCGTCGCCCTGACCCGTGGCGAACGCGTAGGTGTGGACATCGCCCACATCCAGATCGGTGGTGGAAAGCAGGCCCACCGCGGTACCGGTCGGCAGATTCTCCGCCACGCTCGACGGTGTCAGGCTGATGTTCGTGGGATTCTGGTTGTCGTCCACCACGGTGATTGAAATCGTCTCGCTGTCGCGCTGGGGCGGCGTCCCGCT
Organism: Candidatus Hydrogenedentales bacterium; assembly: GCA_041859365.1. Classification (GTDB taxonomy): domain Bacteria; phylum Hydrogenedentota; class Hydrogenedentia; order Hydrogenedentales; family JAEUWI01; genus JAEUWI01. The sequence continues at coordinate 19,707 of JBHEKR010000014.1, read as the reverse complement.
GTCCGTCACGACCACCGTCACGTCGTAGACACCGGCGGCAATGATATTTGGCGTCCAGCGGAACTGACCCGTGACCGCGTCAATCGAACTGCCCGCGGGTCCGTCTTCGAGGCTGAAGGCAAGCGTGTCGTCCAGATCCGGATCCGTTGCGGACGCGGTAAAGGCAAGATTCTCCGCCTCGACCACGACCTGAGGCCCGATGGGCGCCAGCGCGGGGGCGCCGTTGGCGTCGGACACCCGCACCTGCAGGGTCAGCACATCGCTGAGCTGAGGCGCGCCATTGTCCGTTACGACGATGCCGATATTGAAGTTCCCCGCATCGCTGAAGCCCGGCGTCCAGGTGAGCACGCCCGTCGTCGGATCCACCGAAGCATCGCCCTGGCTCGCCGCCAGCGAATAGGAATGCGTATCACCGGCATCGTTGTCGGTCAATGTCGGCGTGAACTGGAACAGCACGCCCTCGGTCGCGTCGAGCACGCCCGGATCCGCCAACTCGGGCGCCTGATTGAGCTCAGCGACCTCGATCACCACCGTCTCGGCGATACTCAGCGGCGGCGTAACGCCGGATTGGGTCGCTATAAACGTCACCACGTAGGATCCCGAGTCTTCGAAGCTGGGCGTCCAGGTAAAGGTCGCGGTGCCGTCGCCGTTGTCCGTGAACTGGGCGTCGTTGCCTTCGGGCAGGGTCGTGAGCGAAGCCGAGAGCACCAAAGGATTCGCGCCGGAATCCACCGCCGTCACGTCTATGGAAATGGTCTCGCCTTCCGCACTTTCCTGATCACCAATCGTGCCCAGCACCGGACCGCCGGCCCCGCCGTTCAATGAATACACCACCTGCAGCACGGGCCGCTCGGAAACCGTTACGCGCTCGTCGCTGTAGAAAGGCTTCACCGTACCGGCACTGCCCTCGTCGCCGATTGCGATCCAACCAAAATTGTTCGCCGGATCATCGAGCCAGTTCTGTGCGTCTGCGGCAAGGCCCGGCGTATCCCACGTGTAAACACCCGCACCGGCAACCGATGCCGTGGCACTCGCGCCCGCCGCGAAGTCTCCGCCCGGCGCGGTCCAGAACTCGGTATTGAAATCGGTATGGAGCCAGGTCACGTCGCCGTCAACCGCCGCGGCGCCATCGAGCACCGCATCACCCGCGTCGGACTCGCCCTGGTTCCAGTCGCGCTCGACCCGGTGCAGGCCCACATCGCGCGCCGTGCTGTCGCCGGGCGCACCCGGATTGGTCAGCACCAGCACCGCATCCGAGATTGTGGATCCGGCGGGAATGTTGCCCGACACGTCAAACTGCATCAGTCCGCGGCGGATCCCGCCATCGGCGGTCGTACCGGTCAGCAGCAGCGCGCCCGCGCCGCTGGCCACATCGCCTTCGGCATCTTCATAAAGCGTGCCGGCCCGGCGGGACACGATATTGACCGTAATCAGGCCGTCGCGACCCGCTTTCACGTCGGTCGCACTATTCGGGGTTCCCAGGGGATTACCCGCTTCGTCGGTCACGCCGCTGGCGGTAATCGTAATATCGCGACCGTTCACCATCTCGCCCGTCGTCCACGTGAGTCGGTACAGGCCCGGCGACACTTCGACCACCGCATCCGGATTCGCCGCCAGGGTCCCGCGACCGGCGCCGCTGAGGCTGTAGTTCGCGGCCACAAGCGCGCCCGCGCCCATGGGCTCGCTGAAGCCCACATTCACGGTAAGCCCGGTAATCACATCCGCCAGTTGCACCGTCGGCGCAACGCCAATGCCCGCGCCCGCGTCCGTCGCGCTATTCGGCGTGGTCACCAGATCGCCGCTATTATCTTCCACGCCCGACACGGTGATCGTCAGATCGCCGCCTTGGAGCATCTCGCCACCGTTCCAGGTGAGCTGGTAGGTGTTCGGCGGCACGACTATCTCGGGCTGGCCCGCTTCTTCCGGCACGTCGGTCAGTAGCTCGACGCTCGCAGGCTGCGCCGCAAGCGTACCCCGACCGGAACCACTCAGCGCATAGCTGTTGGGCTCCGTCGCACCGAGGGCCACGGGCTCGCTGAAACGAATCGTCGCCGATTGCGCGCCCGTGACCTGGAAATCCGTCACGGTCGGCGCGACGCCCAGCCCTTCAATGGCTATCGTTACGCTGTTATCCGCGCCGATGAGATTCGTGACTGCATCGGTTACATTCAATACCGTCACGACTATCTCTTCGCCGTTTACCGCCGCGCCCGTGCTCCAGACGAGCCGGAAGCGGTCTGGCGCCGTGCGCACCACCAGGTCGGGCTTCGCCGCGAGCGTACCCTGGCCGGAACCCGAAATGGTGTAGTTCTTCGGATCCAGCGCCGTGTCGCTCATCGCCTCGTCATAGGCAATCACCAGGATCCCCTGGTTCGCCACGCCGCCATTGAGCAGCTTCGGCGCGGTATTGTCCACGTTCACCAGATCGATCGCGATCGCGCTGTCCGCCGGATTGCCCGAACTGTCCACCGCGCTACCACCAATGACCGCCACGCCGAGATATCCGTTACCCGTAATATCCGACACGGTCACCGTGCGCACGGAGTTGCCCGTTCCGGAAATGCTCAGGGTACCCTTTGCAGTCGCCGTAGAAATCGGGAAGGCATTGTTCGTGCTGGCAATCGACTTCGGATCGAGCACCGTCGTCACATTGGATTGCTGAAGCGCAAAGGTCGCCACGTCGCTCAGCAACAGGCCCACTTTGGCATCGGGACCATAGTGAATATTGAAGCTCACCGGACCGGACTGCGTCGCGCTGACGCTCGGGCCACTGATCTCCACGGAGGGGCCCAAGGTGTCGATTTTCAACTCGTTCACCGTGGAATCCGTGCTCGTGACCACGCCAAGGGCCTCGGCCGCGACGTCGTAGGTGCCTTCGTCCAGGGGACTGAGGGTATCGTTTGCCAGCGTCCACGTGCCGTCGTCGTTATTCGTGGCGCTGTGCGTCTGACCGCCCACCGAAATCAGGATTCCAATCCCGGGCGCGCTCACCGTACCACTCAGCGCCGGGGTACGATCGCGGGTCGAAAGGCGATTCACCGTAATTAGCGCCGCGTCAAGATTAATCGTCAATTCGTTCGTGGTGCCGTCGGTCCCGGTGTTGCCCAGCAGATCCACCGCCTCGGCCTGCACATTGTACGTCCCCTCCGCGAGCGGCGTGAGCGTATTGTCCGCCAGGCTCCACGTGCCATCGCCATTGTTCGTCGCCACGTGAGTCTGCCCGTCCACCGTCACGGTCACGCTGGATGTGGTCTGGTTGATCAGGCCGTTTACCTGGGGTGTCGAGTCCCCCGTGACCTGTGCAATGACGGTCACGATCGGTGGAGCGGTCAGCACAATCAGGTCGTCCGCCTGGGTCGGATCCGTGCCCGCATTGCCCGCGGCGTCTTCCGCAACCGCGATCACATTGTAGCTGCCGTCGGCCAGCGTCGTCAGTACGTTGTCCGCGATGCTCCAAGTGCCGTCGCCGTTGTTCGTTGCGATTACGCTCTGGCCCGCGACCGTCACCGTCACCGTTGCGGTCGGATCGTCGACGGTGCCGCTCAGCGGCGGCGTATTGTCATTGGTCGCCAGCTCGTCAACCGTTACGACGGGAACGCCCAGATCCACCGTAAGCTCGTCGGTGGTGGCGTCGGTCGCAATATTGCCTGCGGTATCGCGCGCCTCTACGACCACGTCATAGACGCCGGAGGGCAGCGGATCCAGCGCGCCGGAAACCAGCACCCAGGTACCGTTACCGATGTTCGTCGCGGTCCGGGTCTGGCCGCCCACCGTCACCGTCACCGTCGCAAAGATATCGTCGATGGCGCCGTTCAGGTTCGGCGATGCCAGCGGCGTCAGGCTGGTGGCCACCGTTACGACCGGCACGGTCAGGTCGATGGTCAGTTCGTCGCTCGTCGTGTCGGCGCCCGCGTTGCCAAGTCCGTCGGAGGCCACCGCCATGAGATCGTAGGTGCCCGCGCCCAGGGCCGGTGCAATGGAATTGTCCGCCAGGGTCCACGTGCCGTCGCCATTGTTCACGGCGGCGTAGGTGTTGCCCTCGACCGTAACATTGATCGCGATGCCCGCCTCATCCACGGTCCCGGTTATACGGGGCGTGGAATCGTTCGTCACCAACCGGTTAATCGTTACCACCGGGCCGCTCGTATCAATGCGCAACTCGTTGGTCGTCGACTCGCCGCCTACGTTACCCAGGCTGTCCGTCGCCGTTGCGGTCACGTCATAGAGGCCGTCCACCAGCGCCGTCAGCGTGTTGTCCGCGAGGGTCCAGGTGCCGTTTCCATTGTTCGTCGCATTCTGAGACTGGCCCGCAACCGTCACCAGGATCACCGCCGCCGTGTCATCCACCGTTCCCGTCAGCGCGGGCGTGGTGTCGGTGGTTACCAGCGTGTTCACGCCGATTACCGGCGCGGTCACGTCCACCAACAGACCGCCGGGGAGGTTTGCCGAGCCCACATTGCCCGCCGGATCGGTCGCCGTGGCCGCTATGGCGTAGGTGCCCGACGCCAGCGGTGTAAGCACATCGCCGGGCAGCGTCCAGGTTCCATTGCTGTTATTGGTGGCGTCCACCGTCTCGCCATTAACCGTCACACGAATCGAAGCGCTGCTATCGTTCGTTGTACCGGTAATGGACGGGGAAGCCTCTTTGGTCGCGACCGCGTTGATACCTGCGGTTGGCGCGGTCGTGTCCACGCGCAATTCGGCCGTTGTCGTGTCGGATGCCGCGTTGCCCAGTGTATCGGTCGCTGTAACGATGACATCGTACCCGACCGCGTTGTCCGGCAGCGCACCGACGATAGTGTCGTTCGGAAGGCTCCAGGTGCCGTCGCCGTTGTTCACGGCGACCAGATTGGTCTCGCCATTCACCGCCACGCGCACCGTGGCCGTCGTGTCGTCCACCGTACCCGAGAGCGCCGGCCGGTTGTCGTTCGTTAGCAACGAGGCCACCGTCACAACCGGAGCCGTGGCGTCTATCCGAAGTTCGTCCGTAGTCGTATCCGATGCGCTGTTGCTCTGGAGATCGACCGCGGTAACGATCACGTTGTAGACGCCGTCCGAAAGAGAAGTCAGCGTGTTGTCCGCCAGCGTCCAGGTCCCTGCGCCGCCATTCGTCGCGGCAAGGCCCGTCTGGCTGCCCACCGTCACGGTAATCGTCGCGGCCGGATCGTCCACCGTGCCCGAGAGCGCCGGCGTGCGATCGTTCGTGACCAGGCTGGTCACCGTGATCGTCGGAGCCTGACTGTTGACCGTCAATTCATTGGCGGTCCCGTCCACGGCCGAGTTGCCAGCCGCATCCGTGGCCCGCGCTACAACGCTGTACACGCCGTCTGCCAGCGGGTTCAATGCGCCGTCGGGGAGCATCCAGGTCCCGTCGCCATTGTTCGTCGCCGGAACGTCCGCCTGGCCGCCGATTGTCACAGTAATCGTCGCGGCGGGGTCGTCCACAGTGCCCGTGAGCGGCGGACTCGCATCGTTTGTCAACAGGGTCGCGACGGTGATCGCGGGTGCGACGAGATCCACCACGAGTTCCGAGGTGGTCGCGTCCGTGCCGACGTTTCCGAACGTATCGGTTGCCGTAGCGGCCACATTGTAGGTACCCGTGGGCAGCGCGGGCGCGATGGTTCCGTCCGCGAGGCTCCAAGTGCCGTTGCCATTGTTCGTCGCCGGGTAGGTGTTTCCATTCACCACAACACTGATGGTGGCGGCACTGTCATTCACCGTACCCGATAGCGCGGGTGTACTGTCGTTTGTCAGTCGGGTGTTCACCGTGATAACCGGCGCCGTCCCGTCAATCCGGAGTTCGTCCGCCGTCGCGTCGCTCCCGCTGTTGCCCACCGTATCCGTCGCCGTCACCGCCACGTTGTACACGCCGTCCGAGAGGGTCGTAAGCGTATTGTTCGGCAGGGTCCACGTGCCGTTGGCGTTGTTCACCGCCACGACGTTGGTCTGGCCGCCCACGGAGACGCGGATCGCCGCCGAGTTGTCATTCACCGTGCCCGAGAGGGGCGGTGTGCGATCGTTCGTGTTCAGGGAGCTCACCGTCACCGTCGGCGCGGTCGTGTCGACCCGAAGCTCGTTGTTCGTCGCGTCGTTGCCGACGTTGCCCGCCTGATCCGTCGCCGTCACCGACACGTCATACACGCCGTCCGGGATGGTGGTCAAGGATCCATTGGCCACGATCCAGGCGCCCGCCGTAACCACGGCCGCGCGCGTCTGGCCGTTTACGGTTACAGAGACCGCGACCGTACCCGCGGCAATATTGTCGGTCACCGTGCCGGAGAGGCCCGGGGTGTTGTCGTTGGTGCTGAGGGCCGTCACCGTAACCACCGGCACGGTGTTGTCCACGTGCAGCTCGTTGGTCGTGGCGTCCGTGCCCACGTTCCCCGCCGTATCGGTCGCGCGGACCACCACATTGTACGATCCTTGCGCCAGCGCCGGATTGATCGTATCGTCGGGCAGCGTCCAGGTGCCGTCACCGTTATTCACCGCGACCCGATTGGTCTGGCCGCCCACGTCCACGCGAATTGTCGCATTGGCCGTGTTCACGGTGCCGCTCACGGCGGGCCGCGTGTCTTGCGTAAACCGCGTCGCGATGGCGACGACCGGCGCCGTCACATCGATGGTCAGCTCGTTGTTCGTGCTGTCCTGGCCCGTGACCGCCGCCGCGTTGGTCGCCCGCGCGATGACGCTGTACACGCCTTCGGCAAGCGCGGGAGTAATTGTGTTGTTGGCCAGTGTCCAGGTACCGTTCGCGTTGTTCGTCGCCGGGAAGGTAATACCGTTCACCTGCACCGTAATGGTCGCCGCGTTGTCGTTCACCGTGCCCGTCATCGCGGGCGTCGTGTCGTTCGTCGTGATGGCGTTGACCGTAATTACGGGCGCAGCCGTGAGGATGCGGAGTTCGTTCGTCGATCCATCCGAAGCCGCGTTCCCCAGCGTGTCCGTCGCCGTCGCCGTCACGTTGTAAGTGCCATCGGCCAGCGCGGGCGTGATGGCGTTGTCCGCAAGGGTCCAAGTGCCGTTGCCGTTGTTCGTCGCGCCAAAAGTGAGCGCGTTCACCGTGATCGAGACGGTTGCCGAGATGTCGTTCACCGTGCCGGTCAACTGCGGACGGTTGTCGGCGGTCGTGAGGGTGTTTACCGTCACGGTCGGCGCCGTCGTGTCGATACGCAGTTCCGCAGTGCTGCTGTCGGTGCCCGCGTTGCCCTGATCGTCCGTCGCCGTCGCCCGAACGTCATAGGTGCCGTCCGCAAGAACTGCGAGGGAATCGTTCGCCAGAGTCCACGTGCCATCGCCGTTGTTCGTCGCCGCACGCGTCTGGCCGCCGACCAGGATATTGATGGTCGCGGCGTTGTCGTTCACCGTGCCGCTCAGGGGCGGGCGGTTGTCCGATGTCGCGAGAGTGTCTACGGTGACGGTGGGCGCGTTCGTGTCTATCGTCAGTTCGTTCACGGTGGCTTCCGTGCCCACGTTGCCCGCGGCATCGGTCGCCGTCGCCGCAACGCTGAATACGCCCCCAGCCAGCGGGGTCAACGTATTGTCCGGCAGGGTCCACGTGCCATTACCATTGTTCACCGCCAGTAGATTGCTCTGGCCGCCAACGCTGACCCGGATCGTCGCACCGTTGTCATTTACCGTACCGGTCAGGGCCGGGGTGGTGTCCCTCGTGGTCAGGACCGTCACGGTGATCGTCGGGGCCACCGTATCCACCACCAGCTCGCTGGTTGTCGCGTCCGCGCCCGCGTTGCCCGCGGCATCCGTCGCCGTAACCACAACATCGTAGGTGTTCGAAGCCAACGCCGGATTGATCGTGTCGTTCGCCAGGGTCCACGTGCCATTGCCGTTGTTCGTCGCCGCCAGGTTGCTCTGGCCGCCCACGCTCACCCGGATCGTGGCCGTGGTATCGTTCACCGTGCCCGTCAGCGGCGGGCGATTGTCATTCGTCGTCAGCGTATTCACCGCGACCACCGGAACCACCGTGTCGATGCGCAATTCGTTCGCCGAGCTGTCGTTCCGGCTGTTGTTAAACGTGTCGGTCGCCCGCGCCACCACTTCGTAGGTGCCGTCGGTCAGGGCCGGGTTGATCGCGTTATCCGCCAGGGTCCACGTGCCGTTCGCGTTGTTCGTCGCCGTGCGTGTCTGGCCACCCACGGTCACGCTGATCGTCGCCGTGTTGTCGTTCGTCGTGCCGGTCAGCGCAGGCCGATTGTCGTTCGTGGTCAGTGTATTGACCGTGATCGTCGGCGCCGTCGCGTCAATCACCAGCTCGTTCGTCGTCGCGTCGTTGCCCGCGTTGCCAAGGCTGTCCGTCGCCGTCGCCGCCACGTTGTACGTATTGTCCGCCAGATTCGGACTGATCAGATTGTCGGCCAGCGTCCACGTGCCATTGCCGTTGTTCGTCGCGGCCCGCGTCTGACCACCCACGGTGATGCTGATCGTAGCCGTGTTGTCGTTCACCGTGCCCGTCAGCGGAGGGCGGCGGTCGTTCGTCGAAAGGTTGTTTACCGTGATGGTGGGTGCGGTGGTGTCGATGCGCAGTTCATTCGTCGTGCTGTCCGTGCCCGCGTTGGTCGCGGTGTCGGTCGCGGTAACCGCCACATTGTAGGTCCCGTCCGTCAGAGCCGGGTTGATCGTATTGTCCGCCAAGGTCCACGTGCCGTTGCCGTTGTTCGTTGCGGCACGGGTCTGGCCGCCCACGACCACACTGATCGTCGCAGCGTTGTCGTTCACCATACCCGTCAGCGCCGGTGTGGAATCCGCCGTGGTCAGTGTGTTGACCGTGACCGTCGGCGCTGCCGTGTCCACTGTGAGTTCGTTCGTGGATCCGTCGTTGGCCGAGTTGCCCGCCGTGTCCGTGGCGGTCGCCACCACGGGATACACGCCGTCCGCCAGGGGAGTCAGGCTGTTGTCCGCGAGCGTCCAGGTGCCCGCGCCACCATTGACCGCCGCGCGCGTCTGGCCATTCACGGTTACCGAAACCGTCGCCGTGTTGTCGTTGATCGTGCCGCTCAAGGCCGGTGTATTGTCTTTCGTGAGCAACGTGTTGACCGTAATCGTCGGGGCCGTGAGGTCGATCACCAGTTCGTTGCTTGTGGCGTCTGTCCCGGCGTTGCCCGCCGCGTCGGTTGCCGTAACCGCAACGTTGTAGGTACCGGCCGCCAGATTTGCGGGAATGATGTTGTCCGCAAGCGTCCAGGTGCCGTCGCCGTTGTTGGTAACCACAAGATTGCTGTGCACCGATACCGTCAGGCGGATCACCGCCGCGGGATCGTTCACCGTGCCGCTCATCGCGGGTCGCTGATCATTGGTGCTGCGGGCGTTCACCGTCACCACCGGGGCCGCCGTATCTATCACCAACTCATTCGACGTGCTGTCCGTACCGGTGCCGCTGGTTGTCGCGCGCACCTGCACATCGTAGGTGCCATCCGCCAGGCCCGGATTGATCGTATTGGCCGCCAGGGTCCAAGTCCCGTTGCCGTTGTTCGTCGCCGCAAGGTTGGTCTGGCCGCCGACGTCCACGAGGATCGTTGCCGCGGGCGTACTCACACTACCGCTCAACGCGGGACGGTTGTTGGACGTCGTCAGCGCGTTCACGGTCACCGTGGGCACCGAGCCGTTGATGACCAGCTCGTTGGTCGTTCCGTCCGTCGCCACATTGCCCAGGCTGTCCGTCGCGGTGACGGCGACGTTGTAGGTGGCGTCGGGCAGCGCCGGGGTGATCGCGTTATCCGCCAGAGTCCACGTCCCGTTACCGTTGTTCGTGGCGGGGTAGGTGCTGCCATTCACCACAACCGAGATGGTGGCCGTGGTATCGTCCACCGTGCCGCTCAGCGCGGGACGGTTGTCGCTTGTGGTCAGCGCGGTGACCGTCACATTCAACGTCGTATCAATACGGAGCTCACCCGTGCTGCCGTCGTTGCCCGTATTGCTTACGCTGTCCGTAGCCGTCACGGCCACGTCATAGGTGTTGTCCGCGAGCGCCGGATTGATCAGGTCATTCGCGAGGGTCCAGGTACCATTCGCGTTGTTCGTCGCCGCGCGCGTCTGCCCGCCCACGGTCACGGATATCGTGGCGGTCGGATCATCAATCGTGCCCGAAAGGGGCGGGCGGTTGTCCCGCGTCACCAGCGTGTTCACGGTGACAACCGGGCCCGTCGTGTCGATTCGCAGCTCGTTGCTGGTCGAATCGGTCCGCGAATTGTTCGCCGTGTCCCGCGCCGTCGCCGCCACGGAGTACGTCCCATCTGGCAGGGCCGTCAGCAGGTTATTCGCCAGGGTCCACGTGCCGTTCGCGTTGTTCGTCGCCGTAAGGGTCTGGCCACTCACCACGACCGTTATCACGGCCGCGTTGTCGTTCACCGTACCGGTCAGGGCCGGCGTGCTGTCCGCCGTCACCAGGGTATTCACCGTAATCGTCGGGGCCACGGTATCCACACGCAGTTCGTTCGTTGTCCCGTCCACACCCGCATTACCGGCGCTGTCCGTCGCCGTCGCCGTGACAAAGTACGTCCCGTCGGCGAGCGCCGGATTGATCACGTCGTTGGCCAGCGTCCAGGTGCCGTCGCCATTGTTGGTTCCCGTGCGCGTCTGGCCACCCACAATCACGCTGATCGTCGCCGCCGTATCATTCACCGTGCCGGTAAGCGGCGGACGGTTATCGTTCGTCACCAGGGCATTCACCGTAATGACCGGCGCGGTCGTGTCCAGAATAAGTTCGCCCGAGGTCGAGTCGGTCCCGGCATTGCCCGCCGTGTCCGTCGCGGTCGCCAGCACGTCATAAGTGCCCGCGGCCAGCGCCGGATTGATGGCGTCGTTCGCCAGGGTCCAGGTGCCATTGGCATTGTTCGTTGCGGTCCGCGTCTGCCCGCCGACGACGACTGAAATGGTCGCGCTGTTGTCGTTCACCGTACCGGTCAAAGGCGGGCGCGTGTCGTTGGTCGTCAGGGTGTCCACCGTGATGGTCGGCGCGACCAGATCAATCACCAGCTCGTTCGCCGTGCCGTCCGTACCCGTATTTCCCGCCGTATCCGTCGCAGTCGCGGTCACGCTGAAAGTTCCCGCCGTGAGGGCCGGCGTGATCACGTCGTTGTTCAAGGTCCAAGTCGCGCCGTTGTTCGTCGCGGGGTAGGTCGATCCATTTACCGTAATATTGATCGTCGCGGCGGCATCGTTCACCGTGCCGCTCAGCGCCGGTGTCGTGTCGTTGGTCGTGCGCGCGGTTACAGTAATGGTCGGCGCCGTCGTATCCACCACGAGCTCGCCCGCCGTGGCGTCCGTGCCCGCGTTGCCTACGGCATCCGTCGCCGTCACCGCCACGTCGTACGTGCCCGCGGCAAGTGCAGGCGAGATAGTGTTGTTCGCCAGCGTCCACGTCGCCCCATTGTTCGTCGCTGTGCGCGTCTGCCCGCCCACCGTCACTGATATTGTCGCGGAGGCGTCATTCACCGTGCCGCTCAAGGGCGGCGTCGTGTCGTTCGTCGTTAACGTGTTCACCGTCACCGTCGGCGCCGTCGTGTCCACGCGCAGCTCATTGGTCGTGGCGTCGCTGCCCGCGTTGCCCGCCGCGTCCGTCGCCGTTGCCGCCACGTTGTAGGTGCCGTCGGGCAGCGCCGCGAGGGTATTGTTCGCCAAGGTCCACGTGCCGTTGCCGTTGTTCGTGGCGGCATTTGTCTGGCCGCTCACCGTCACCGAAATCGTGGCGCCCGCCTCGCTCACCGTGCCGGTAAGCGCCGGTGTGTTGTCCGCCGTGCTCAGTGTGTTCACCGTCACCGTCGGCGCGGAGGTGTCGATGGTCAGTTCGTTCGTCGTCGCGTCTGTACCCACGTTCGAGGCCGCGTCCGTGGCGCGAACGACCACGTTGTAGATGCCGCTCGCAAGCGCCGGACTGATCGTGTTGTCCGCCAGGGCCCAGGTTCCGTTGCCGTTGTTCGTCGCCACCAGATTCGTCTGGCCGCCCACATCCACGCGAATCGTCGCCGTCGTGTCGTTCACCGTGCCGCTCAGCGGCGGGCGGTTGTCGTTCGTCACCAATGTCGCCACGGTCACGGTGGGAGCCGTCGTGTCAACACGAAGTTCGTTGTTGGTGGCGTCCGCGCCCGCGTTGCCCGCGAGATCCGTGGCCGTCACCGACACGTTGTAGGTGCCCTGCGCCAGCGCCGGGTTGATCGCGTCGTTTGCCAGGGTCCACGTGCCGTTCGCATTATTCGTCGCGGCGAGCGTCTGGCCACCCACCGACACCGAGATCGTGGCGGTGTTGTCGTTCACCGTACCGCTGAGCTCGGGGCGGTTATCGTTGGTGGTAAGGGAGTTTACGCCCACTACCGGCGCGGTCAGGTCGATCACCAGTTCATTCGTCGTGGCGTCGCTGCCCGCGTTGCCCAGGGTATCCGTCGCCGTCACCGATACGTTGTAGGTGCCCGCCGCGAGCGCCGGGTTGATCGTGTTGTCCGCCAGAGTCCAGGTGCCATTCGCGTTGTTGACCGCCACCAGGTTGAGCTGGCCGCCCACGCTGACGCGGATCGTCGCTGAGTTCTCGTTCACCGTGCCCGTCAACTGGGGTTGTGCATCGTTCGTATTCAGCGCGTTGACCGTCACCAGAGGCGGCGTGTTGTCCACCGTCAGCTCGTTGGTCGTCCCGTCCGCACCGACATTGCCCGCCGCGTCCGTCGCCGTCGCCACCACATTGAATACACCATTGGGAAGCGCCGTCAGGCTATTGTCCGCCAGGGTCCAGGTGCCGTTGCCGTTGTTTGTCGCCGCACGCGTTTGGCCGCTCACCACAACCGAAATCGTGGCCCCCGTCTCGCTCACCGTGCCGCTCAACGCGGGAGTCGTGTCCGTCGTGGAAAGGGTATTTACCGTGATCGAAGGCACGATGGTGTCCACGGTCAGCTCGTTGTTCGTGGCGTCCGTACCCGCATTGCCCGCCGCGTCCGTCGCCGTCGCAACGACGTTGAACACGCCATTGCCCAGCGCCGAAAGTGACCCGTTCGCGAGGGTCCACGTGCCGTTGCCATTGTTCGTCGCCGCGCGCGTCTGACCGCTCACCGTAACGGAAACCGTCGCCGTCGTATCGTTAATCGTGCCCGAAAGGGGCGGCGTGCTGTCGTTCGTGGTCAGGCTGTTCACCGTAATGGTCGGAGCCGTGACGTCAATCACCAGTTCATTCGTCGTCCCATCCACGCCCGCGTTGCCCGCCGCGTCCGTCGCCGTCGCCGCCACGTTATAGGTGCCCGCGACAAGCGCCGTAAGGGAGCCGTCCGCCAGGGTCCAGGTACCGTTACCGTTGTTCGTCGCCGTGCGCGTCTGGCCGCTCACCACGACCGAAATGGTGGCCGTCGTGTCGTTCACCGTGCCGGAAAGAGACGGTGTCGTGTCGTTGGTCGTGCGCGCCGTAACGGTAATCGTGGGGGCCGTCGTGTCGATGGTCAGTTCGCTGGCCGTGCTGTCGGTTCCGGCATTCCCGGCCGAGTCCGTCGCCGTCACCGCAACGTTGTACGTGCCCTGCGGCAGCACCGGATTGATCAAGTCGTTGGCCAGTGTCCAGGTACCGTTGCCATTGTTCGTCGCCGCGCGCGTCTGACCGCCCACCACCACACTTATGGTGGCCGTGGTGTCGTTTACCGTGCCGCTCAGCGGTGGCCGCGCATCGTTGGTCACCAGGGTGTTTACCGTAACCACCGGAGCCGTACTGTCCACCACCAGTTCGTTGTTCGTCCCGTCGGCGCCCGCATTGCCCGCCGTGTCCGTCGCCGTCGCCGCGACATCATAGGTGCCATCCGCCAGCGTTGTGAGCGTATTGTCCGCTAGCGTCCAGGTACCGTTGCCATTGTTCGTCGCCGCCACATTCGACTGTCCGCCCACCGAAATCCGGATCGCGGCGGCATTGTCGTTCACCGTGCCCGTAAGGGATGGTGTCGCATCGGTCGTGTTCAGCGAATTCACGGTAACCGTCGGGGCCGCGGTGTCGATGGTCAGTTCGCCCGTCGTGCTTTCCGTGCCCACATTGCCCGCCGCGTCCGTCGCCGTCGCCACCACGTCATAAGTACCCGCCGGGATTGCCGTCAGGCTGCCGTCCGCCAGCGTCCACGTCGCGCCATTGTTCGTCGCCGTGCGCGTCTGGCCGTTCACCGTTACCGAGATCGTGGCCGTGGCATCGTTCACCGTGCCATTGAGAGGCGGCGTCGTATCGTTGGTAACCCGTGTCGCCACCGTGATCGTCGGAGCCACGGTGTCGATGATAAGTTCGTTGGTCGTGCCGTCGCTCGCCGCGTTGCCCGCCTGGTCCGTCGCCGTCACCGCCACGTTGTAGGTGCCCTGCGCCAGCGCCGTCAGGCTGCCATTCGCCAGGGTCCAGGTCCCGTTCGCGTTGTTCGTTGCCGCGCGCGTCTGACCGCCTACCGTCACCGAGATCGTTGCGCTCTGATCGTTCACCGTGCCGGTCAACGGCGGGGTCGTGTCGTTGGTCGTAAGGGTATTGACCGTCACCACAGGCGCGGTCGTGTCGATCGTCAATTCGTTGCTGCTGGCGTCGTTGCCCGTGTTCCCTGCCGCGTCCGTCGAGGTTACCGCAACGTTATACACGCCCGCCGCGAGCGCCGTCAGGCTGTTGTCCGCCAGAGTCCAGGTCCCGTTGCCATTGTTTGTAGCCGCGCGCGTCTGGCCGCTCACGGTCAGGCTTACCGCCGCCGTCAGATCGCTCGTCGTGCCCGACAGGGCCGGCGTCGTGTCTTTTGTAATCAGCGCGTTCACCGTCAACACCGGTGCCGTGGCGTCCACCGTCAGCTCGTTCGTCGTGCCGTCCGTGCCCATGTTGCCCACGCCGTCCGTCGCCGTCGCCGCCACATTGTACACCCCGTCCGCCAGCGCCGTAAGGCTGCCGTCGGGAAGGGTCCACGTCCCATTGCCGTTGTTCGTCGCCGTGCGCGTCTGGCCACCCACCACCACCGTCACCGTCGCGCCCGTCTCGCTCACCGTACCGGTGAGCTGGGGCGTGTTGTCGTTGGTTACCCGGCTGTTCACCGTCACCGTCGGAGCCGTACCGTCCACGATCAACTCATTCGTCGTGCCATCCGTGCCCGCGTTGCCCGCCGGATCGGTCGCCGTAGCGACCACGTTGTAGGTCCCGTCCGCGATGGACGTAAGGCTGTTGTCCGCCAGGGTCCACGTGCCATTGCCATTGTTCGTCGCCGTGCGAGTCTGGCCCGCCACCACCACCGAGATCGTCGCCGTGTTATCGCTCACCGTGCCCGCCAGCGAGGGCGTACGGTCGGTCGTCGTCTTGGCCGTCACCCCGATCGCCGGGGCGGTGTTGTCAATCGTGTACGCCTGGGGCGAAGTTCCACCGCCGAAGGTATTCCCCACCAGATCCGTAATGCCGGTGCCAACCGAAATACCGATGGTGCCTTCCGCGTTCGGATTCGACGGCGTCACCGCCACCGTAAACTGGATCGGCCCGCCACTCACCGCCGCGGAGGCGCTGGTGGAGAGGGAGCCCGTCACGGAAACGTCCGCCGCCGTGAAGGAGGTACCCACGCTCTCGCTGAAGTCCACACTAAAATTGACCGTGTTCAAATTCGTCGGATTCGGATTGTCCAGGCTGATCAACGCCGTCGGCGCGCCGCCCAGCCCCGTGAACGTCGCCGTATTCGCAGCGCCGCTCACCCGGTTCCCAGCCAGATCGCTCGGGCCGCTCGTGCTCACGGTCGCCGTGTAGCTCGTGCCGCTGACCATCTCGTTCACCGTCACCGAAACTTGCGTGGCGCTCAATCGCGTTACGCTGCTTGCCGTGAGGCCACCCGTGAAGGTGTAGGAGGACGCGGTCGTCAAGGTCGTACCATCGAGCATCGCCTCATCAAAGGTGATGCGGACCGTCGTGCTCGTCAGTGCCGTTGCGCCCGTTACACGGGGCGCGGTCGTGTCCGCAGATGAGGCTTTGCCCACCTGCGCCCAGTAATTCGCCCCTTTATTTCCGCCGGCGGCAAACTGCTGCACCGTCCAGAACGTCGTATCGTCCGTCGGATCGACCACCGTCGCGCTGTAGTCGCCCCAGCGCGGTCCGGAGTAAACCCCCAGGCCCGCTTTGTACTTGAAAGGGGTATCGGTCAGACCCGCGGCGTAACTCGGCGAGCGATAGGCGTAATAATTCGAAGCATATTCGAGTGCTCCGGACCCGCTGAAGCCCACCAGCATCTCGTTGTTCTTGTTAACCGCAATCGAGGGATAGTAGTAATACCGTCCCGTCGTGTTGTCGAAGAGTCCGTCGGCCCCCACATCTTCAATAAGGCCGGACTGGATCACCGTTCCATCCGACGGGGTCAGTTCCCACCACTTCACCGCCGAGTGATCCCGCGTCGTCGTGTCGAAGGCCACGTTGTGGACCGTCCACATGCGACCGTTCCGAATTACCGCGTTCATCAGACGGTCATCGTTCGTCTCGATGGTCGCGGTTGAACCGAGCTGCTTTGCGTTGGGCAGCGAGATACTCCACGCCGGCCCGATGGAGGCAAAGGGTATCGTATTGAAGGTAATCGACCCAACGCTGCCCGTAAGGCTGTAGACCTGAAGCCGACCCGACCCGAAAAGGTTGGAAGAACCCACGCGCACCAGATACTGGGTCGTTTCGGTCGCGTCGTACGTCAGCGCTGGCACCAGCGTGCCGCCCGCATTGGTGACCTTCAGCAACTGCTGCGTAAAGGCGCCCCCATCCAGTACGGTGGATTTGCTCAATACCCAGATATTGACACCGCCGAAGGCATCCGCCGAGTTGCTGAAAAGGTTGCCGGTCAGGGTGACCGTATTGGCCGTCAGGCCGATATTCGGAAAGTCTACCCAGTTCACATTCGACGCATCGGCGTCCAGCAACCACAGGTGCCACGTCCCCGTCGGATCGCTCGTCGCCGAAACGCCAAAGAGCATACCGGACGAGGAGGAGCGGCGCTGGGCGCAGGCCATCGCCATGAAACGGTTGCTGTGCGGATCGAAGATGACCTTCGGATCAAATACGTCGGTGACGCCCAGACTGCCCCAGAAAGTCGTCAAACCCACGTTCGCCAGAATGGTGCCCGTGCGATCCTGAATAATGGCCTGCCCGTTGATGTGGGTCACCACATGGGTTGAATTGACCGCGCCATGACTGTCGGGCGGCGTAGAGTTCGCCGGGTCGATTCCTGTAAAACTGGAAATGGGCGCGGGGGAGGGATTGCCCGTGTCCCCAAGGACCAGCGATGGAAGGAGAGAAAGACTGCGGGAAGGCGCGGCGGCGGCGTTGAGTGAAAAGAGGCTGAAAGCACCCAGTAGACCGGCGATGGCGACGAGGCTACACACGTAGCGGCGAAGCCCGCAGGCAGAGGGGTGACGTTGGTCAACGTTCATCAAGATGTCCTTGTTGAATACGCGCACACGCAAACAGATCGCTCCTGAAACAGACGCGAACCGCTTCCCGGGATCTGCCACCACGACGAGCCGATGTTGCTTGAACAATCATACCACATCTGCGGCAATATCCAGGACGATCTGTTGCCAATGAACCTATACCTTTTTCATTTTCGACGACCCGTACTCCGACACGTCCCCTATATTGTACAACAAAATATATAACAAACACCGCATTATTTACAGAGGAAGTTTTTGTTGGGTCAGGACGTGCCCAGGGAAGGCCCGGCATCGGAAAATTTCCGGTTACGCGCCAGACGCAAGACCCTCAAGTCATTGTGTACAAATGAGTTGTGGGATACGCTTTCCGTCGCTTGCTCGACAGTCGCGGACAGTAGTTGCCGGGTCCCTCCGCTGTGCGTGGGAGATTCTGTCAATAATGAACAACAAAAGAAGATCAAAACCACTGAATATTCTCAGTTTAACGGTCAGAATCTTCTACAATTTGACAAGTAAATACCTGCGAGACGCCCACCAACCTAAACCGCACAAAAGCACGAAGAGCGCGACCATACCGGCCCAACCCAGCACGGGAAGCACATTCCGCTGGTTCACCGTCAGTTGGACCCACTGGATACCCCAACGATTGGCCACTTCGGCGTATTGCTGCAGTACCCACAGGGACGTACCGTCAACCGGGTCCACGTAGATGCCGCTGTAATCGCCCCAGCGGGGCCCCGAAAATGGCCCTGCGCCCGCATGATAGCGTTGGGAACCCTCAAGTCCGCCCGGGGCCGTGTCTGGATTCCGCCACGCGTAGTAGGCGCCCACATAGTCCGTCGCCGAGCTGCCGGAACAGCCCAGCATCATGAGGCCCTGGCCGTTCACCGCAACACTCGGGTAATAGTAGGAAAACTGGCCGGTAGAGTCGTCCAATACCCCGGACTGGTCCAGTAGTCCCGTGGTGGGCTGAACGGACCACCATTTCGCCGCAGTGCGGTTGGGCCCCGAAACGGGCAGCCCCACCGTGTGGGCGCACCAGATCCGCCCAAATCGATACACGGCCGACTGAAGCCGGTCGTCATTGGTCTCGATCCGCGCCGCCGTGCCCAGTTGGGGGGCGTCCGGGAGGGCCACGGACCAACCCGTGCTCAGGGTCGCACTTGGCGCTGTCATAAGCGTCGACGCGCCCAGCACCCCGGAAAGCTGATACAACTGAACGCGTCCACTTCCGAAAAGATTGGCCGAGCCGGTCCGAATCACATACTGAATGGGCTGGCCCAAGTCCAGCGTCACCGCCGGAACCAGCGTGCCCCCCGCACTCGTCACCCGGAAGGTCTCCATCGTCAGCCCACCACCATCCAGGGCGGAAGCCTTCTCGATGCGCCAGAACTGAACTCCGCTGAAAGCATCCGACGCATTCGTGAACAGATTGACCGTGAAGGTAATCTCCCCCGCCGTAAAGCCCAGATTCCCGTAGTCCGCCCAGGCGAGGTTCGCCGGGTCCGCGTCCAGCACCCAGCGATGCCAGTTGCCCGTGGGATCATCCGTCTCGCTCACCGCCAGCAACATCGCCGAGGCCGCGCTCCGGCGCTCGGCGCAGGTGATCATGATGAATCGTCCGCTGTACGGGTCAAAATAGCTGCGCGGATCAAATACATCCGCGATTCCAAGGCCCGACCAGAAGGAAAGCAGATTGACCGAGCTCAGCACCGCTCCCGCTCGGTCCTGGATTCGCACCGTGCCATTCGTTGCCACCAGGAGGTGATTCGGTCCCACGGCGCCATTCGTATCCGGCGGCATGGACGTTCCCGGCGCGATCGCGGTGAAATTCTGGGCCTCCACCGGCGGATCCAGGTCGGGGCCCCCGACGCTTTGCGCCCCGGCACTTACCGCGAAAAGCCCCGACAGGGTAAGAGCGAAGAGGACAGAACCGAGAACGTTGCGCCGTGCAAGTCTGCTTACAATCATGAGATGGGGTTCCCTTACCACCTGAACGTTGAAAAAGGAGTATAACACAACATTCCGAATGTGGACAGACCCTGTTGCGACCGATTCCAAGCCGGGACCTCCCCAAAAAGCTCCCGAATAATGGTTCATCCGGTTTGAGGATACATTTGACATCAGAAGAGGCCATAGTGCATTTCCTGGTTTTGTCTAGAAACCCAGATAGGAGATGCCCAATGACCTCAGGTGAACTCTACCACGGCTTCGGTGTTGAAGGCTATCGCACGGTTCGTACGGAGTTTGTTTCCCGACGCATGGTGCTTCACGTGGAGTCTACCCGCCCGCCTCGCTGCGCGTGTTGCGGCAGCGATTCGGTGGTGGGGCGGG
>JBHEKR010000580.1:0-28606 GCA_041859365.1 Candidatus Hydrogenedentales bacterium | reverse complement strand
GGCGCCCGGGAATGACCGACGCAAAGGGGTGCTTTGCCACGGTCGCGGTTACCGCATCGAGATCCGCACCTTCGAGTTTCTTCCCGGGGAACCAGTGCCCGCCATTGCCGAGAAGGCCGTAGCGCATCTTGCCATATTCCACCATGTCGAAGGCTTTGGCGTAGTTCCACAGCCGCAGCACGACGGGGATGTTTACATCGCCGGGGGTCTCATCCCATTCAGGCAGGCCCTCTTCCCATTGTGCGACCCAGTCTTCGCCAAGGCGGGCGACCAAGGCCTCGTGAAGGCGCGCCTCAATGGGGGCAATATGTTCGGCGGCCTGGTCCATGAGACGGACCGTTTCCATGTGAATATCGAAGTCTTCGGGGCAGGATACGCCACAGCTCAGCGTGTGTACCTCCGGGCGTGCGAGGCAGAAGAGGCCGTTGAACACCATCGGGTGCAGCGGCGCGCACAACTCCACCAATCGCGGGCTCGGCTTGTAGAGCAGCCCGCCCTTGTCGTTGGGCGAGATGATAAACACGCCCATGTCGCGCTTCGTCGCCTCGATCACGGCGGGCCAATTGTTCTGGAAGATATAATACCAGTGAAGGTTCACGTGCTCGAACAGGTCCGTCTTGATCGTGTCCGAGATCAGGTTGAGCGGCCCGTGCGTGGAAAAGCCGATATCGCGGATACGCCCTTCCTTCTTCCATTGCAGCGCCGTGTCCATGCACTTTTTCGTATTCTCCAGGCATTCGGGCGTGTTCACGCCGTGAAACGAGAAAATGTCCACGTAGTCGAGCTGCAGCAGGCCCATGGACTTCTCAAATTCCTCGACGAACTTCGACACGTCGGCGTTCGGACCCACCTTGGTCTGCACGATGATCTTGTCGCGCTGGAAGGTTGGAAGGATCTTGCCCAACTGGTATTCGCTGGTGCCATAGCCTCGAGCCGTCTCAATATGATTGACGCCCAGCTCCACCGCGCGGTGGATGCACGCCTCCAGGTTCTTCTGGTTCTCTTCCGTGACCTTGTCGGTTTCATAGTCCTTCCAGGACTGCTGGTAGCGCATGCCACCGCAACTGATCACCGGGATCTGGAGTTCCGTTTTGCCAAATCTTCTATACTGCATCCGAAAACTATCCTTTCGTCCACCGACTTCATGGTGGTGAACCGTTGTGAATTACTCTTCGCCTTGCGCCACAGGACAGGACGCATCGTTTCCCCACTCCGCCATGGACCCGTCGTAGACGGAGACGTCCTTGAAACCCGCAATGCGGTAGGCGACATAACCCACCGTGGCATCGCGGCCGCTGTTGCAATAGGTTATGACCGGCTTCTTTCCAGTCGGCGCGCCCGAGCCTATCATTTCCCGAATCTTCTCCGGTGACTTGAAGGTGAAATAGTCCCCCTCCACAAACGACGTGGCGGGCTTGCTCTTCGCGCCGGGTACGTGGCCAGCGTTCTGCACGAAACCCTTCTTGCTGGCCCCGGTATAATCGTCCTTCGAACGCAGATCCACGACGAGCGCCGTACCACGATCCATCGCCAACGTCAATTGCTTCTTGTCCACCACCAGCGCGCTGGACGACTTGAGATCCGAGAGGCGCGCCACGCTGGAAGGCGGAACCTTGCTCGGGCCCGTCTCGGGAACGCCGCCTTCGGCCTTCCACTTTGCCAAGCCGCCATCGAGCAGGCGAACGTCGCTGAAGCCCGAATGTTCGAGCACCCAGAAGAGACGGGTAACCCCCTTCACTTCGCCGCCCTCTTCAAAGCCGCCATAGACCACCAGCGTCTTCCCGGTTTCAAGTCCCGCGGCGGCAAACAACGGCACAAGATCGTCGTGCGACTTGAGCATCCCGATAACACCATCGCGCGTCTCTGAGAGCGAATCCACGTCCAGATTCGTAGCCCCCGGAATGTGCCCCGCCGCGAATGTCGCCGCACTTCGCGCATCGACAAACAGGGCATTCGTCAGGGTCGCAACAGCGGCGCTGTCCACCAAAGGGGATTCGGCCCGCACCGCGCAGGCGAGCAGTATGGCCAGGGAAAGAATCGTGCGCATGGGGTATCTCCAGTTTAGTTGCCGTCCAATATTCTCGAGCGTCTCCAGCCCGGACTCACGCGGGCGCGGATTTCTTTCCGGGGCGATAGCTCTGCACCAGTCCCAACAAATCATCCGCCTTGAAGGGCTTGATAAGGTAACCGTCGGCGCCACATTCGTGCAACTGGGCGAGACTCTTGTCCACCGGCTTCGCCGTTACCATATAGACTTTGATACCGGAAATGGCCGCGTTCGACTTGATCCGGCGGCAGGTTTCCCAACCGTCAATGCCGGGCATGGCAATATCGAGGAGAACAAGCCAGTATTCACCACTGACCACCTTCTCCAGCGCGTCTTCGCCGTTGTTGCATCGTTCGGTTGGATAGCCTTCGTTTTCCAGACACCGAGAGATAAAAATGCCGATTTCCTGGTCGTCATCAACACACAAAACCTTGTCGCCCAACTGGTCGAAGCCCGGCACGCCGTGGCTCAGCGCATAGTGGATTCCGCTCAGGAGTGTACTCTTGCGGAAGCCACGCCGGATGCGCGCGGCGACCTGAGACTCGTACTTCGCATAGAGAGAGTCATCGTTGGTCAGCAATATTACCGGCACACCAACCGCGGCCGGCGTCTTAACTATCTCCTCCACCACCACGCTGCCGAGCGGGCCGGCCTCCGTGTCCACCAGCAACACATCGGGGCTGTACTTCTCCGCCAGGGCGCGGGCCACGGACGGGTAGGCCGCGTGAATAACGTCCATCCCCTCCGAAAGGAGCAGATTACGAATCTGGGCGCTCAGGGCCCGGTCCTGCGTCACCAGCTCCACGAGCAGGTGGGTCTCCGTGGGCAGGGGCGGATTGGGTCCCGCGTTCGAGCGATCCGGATGCTGGGACATACTCAGGGGGAGTACAAAATTGAATGTCGTTCCCTTGCCCACTTGACTGGTCACCGTGATGCGACTGCCGTGCAGGCGCATGATATCCTGGGCGATGGCGAGTCCGATACCTGTGCCACCGTACTTTCGGGTAGACGAGCCATCGTATTGGTAAAAGCGCGTGAAGATCTTGTCGAGCGCCTCTTCCGGAATACCAATGCCCGTATCGGAAACCGAGACGGAGGCCTGGGCGCCGTCGAACTTGATCTCAACGCTCACCCGACCGCCGCCATCGTTGAACTTCACCGCGTTGGAGAGGAGATTATTGAACACCTGGCCCATCTTCCCCTTGTCGCCTTCGACGAGAACCGGACCTTCGGTGGCGATGAGGTCCAGCGCGATGTCGCGGCTGTCCGACACGGGCTTGATGATTTCCATACTGGTGCGGGCGCAGTCCACCAGATCGAAGGTATCAAACACGAGTTCTTCGGCCCCGCGATGAAGCCGGGAGAAGTCGAGGAGATTTTCGATAAGTGTTACCAGTTTCTCGATATTGCGAAGGCTGATGCCCAAGTAGTCCGATTGCACTTCGTTGATGGGACCGACTTTGCCGTTGAGGATCATATCGGTATAACCCATAACGGCCACCAGAGGCGTCCTGAGTTCATGGGAAACGTTGGAGAGCAAGTTGGTCTTGAGCTCGTCCAGCGTCTTCAGCTCGTCGTTCATTTCGTGGAGGCGTTCCCGCGCGAGGGTGACTTCCTCCAGGGAGTGCTGCAGATTCTCCAGAAGCTGGGCGTTGCGAATGGCCACCGCCACGTGGGGTGTCATCTGCTCCGAAATCTCAATCTCGTGTCGACCAAAGGCGCCCACCCCTTTCGCCCCCAGATTCAGCGTGCCGATGATCCGTTCGGTCGCGTAGAGCGGCAGGCAAAGGCAACTTCGGATCTCCTCCGGGAACTCGCTGGCGAAGGGAGAATTGCCCTTGCGCAGATCGCCCACGCAAAGGACCTTCTTTTCTTTTGCAACCCAGAGCGCGCACTTGGGGCCCCCGTCGGTTCGCTCGCCGGGCATGTTCCCGCTCGTCGGTTCCGGCCAAAGATGGTGAGTCTCCAGCGTGTCACTCTGGGGATTCAACAGGACCACTTCGGCATAGTCGAAAGTAATCAGCTTGCGAACCTCAACGACAATGCTCTCGTACACACGCCCGGCTTCCAGGCTCGAATTGATCGTATTGGCGATTTGGTTGATCGCGGTAATGCGATCGGAACGTTCACGGGCCTCCTGCTCCAGCACCACGTTCTGGGTCACGTCGCGGAAGGTGCCCTCCATCCCAATGAAGGCCCCACTCTCGTCGAAGATCCGGTTCGCGCTGAGCTCGACACAGATGGTACGGTCGTCGGGACGCTTCATCCAGACCCGTGCCCGTTCCACGAATCGATGCCGCTCCAACTCCCCCGTAACGCGGGCATAGTCCATGCGCTCCAGAAAGAGCTCCCGGAGATTCAGCCCGACAACCGAGGCCGCGCTCTTAAATCCCAGAATCTGCACCCCGGCGGGATTGATGAGGCTGAGCCGCCCCTCGGTATTGGTCTGGTAGATGCCGTCGCGCATGGACGTGATGAGATTGCGGTACCGCTCCTCGGACTCTTCCAGTTGATTGATATTGGTGCGAAGTGCGCTCGCCATCTTGTTGAAGGACATGGCTAACTCTTCGATCTCGTCGCCGGTTCCGATGACGAGCTTGAGCTCGAGATCGCCCTGTCGGATAATCTGGGCCCCCTCATTGAGCAGGGATACGGGGCGAATCACGTTGTTGTGCACGTTCCGATAGGCGATGATACAGAATAAGCCGATGATGAGACTTGAAAACACCAGGGTAAGCACCGCCGCGATATTGATGTTCTCATACACATCATAGGCGGAGCGGTAAGAAAGGAGATAGATCTGCGTGCCCGGAATCAGGCGGTGGAAGGCAACGACCGCCGCCATCGCCGTACCGTGGCCCCGATAGTCGTTGAGCAGCAGGGCGCCGGAATCTTCTCGGGGGAATTCATTGAGGTACTGGATCAGCCCGGGATCCGTCGGACGGGATGCCGTGCCCGACTGCGACGTGTCGTTGCCTATTTCCGCGATATAGTGTGTCAGGAAAGCCCCTCCCTCCGCGGGGGCCACGATTTCATACTTCTCCTCCTCCTCCAGGGCCACCGGCCAGGTCTGCTCGGCCAGGTTGCCTAGAACGTCCCGCACGCCCTGCTCCTCGACGAGGAAGCCCATGGGCTGCACATTGCCCCCAACCTTGACCGGTGTCGCAACACTGAGGATATGTTCCGTAATGTCAAAGGCGACAGGCCGGGTGACAAGGAGTTCCCCTTCCCACTCCGGGTGACTCTCTTTCGGGGGATTGGCACGGGTGCTTCCGAGCAAGACGCCCGAGCGGTCGTACGCCGAGAATTCGGCGCGCCCGTCTCCCACGCCCACCGCCAACGCCTTCAATTGCTGGAGCGCGGCGAGGAGCTCCGACTGGGCCAGGGAAGACGATGCAAGTGTGATGGTGCGTATGAGCTCTGGATCGCGCGCCGCCCGGGCCGTACGCTGGCAACGCGCCATGATCGCAAGCTGGATCCCCTCGGTCCTGAGGCGGGCCGCCGTCTCCAGGTTGATCCGAACCGCATTCTTCTGGTTTTCCCGGGCGAGCACGTAGCCACTGACGAGCGCCAGCGCCATCGGTATCACCCCTACCCACAGGATAGAGGTGATAAACTTGCGCTCGATACCGCCACGGGACTGTCGCTTGAACATGGTAAACAAGGAGAATATCCGGTTACGAACTAACACCCGCCAGCCCGATTCTCCCGAATTGGCCATTCGGGATGCAAGAGAGACGGGGGCTCATTATAGGCCACCGTTGGCCTCGCGCAAGCACCATGATGCCAGTTCGTCGGTGCCGGTGCAAGCCCGCCCGAAACGAAACGCTGGCGAAGGACTTACTCGCTCGCGCGTCCCCGACCGATGAGATCCCGGACTTTGTCGAGCATCTGGTCCACACGGAAGGGCTTCGCAAGGTACTCGTCGGCGCCGCAGGCGAAGATCCGCTCGATGTCCGATTCCTTCGTAAGGCAGGTCACCGCCATGATGGGAATGCTTCGGGTGAGTTCGTTGTCCCGGAGGGCCTTGCAGACTTCGAAGCCGTTGATCTCGGGCATGAGGAAGTCCAACAGGATCAGGTCCGGACCCATCTGGGCAGCCTTGAGGCCCACTTCCGTCGCGTTGCTCACCTTTACCAGTTCGAATCCATCATCCGTAAGGATGTTCTCCATCAGGGCCAGCGCATCGGGATCGTCATCCACGATCATGACGCGGCGCTGCGAGGGCCCCTTCTCCCGGGGAAACATATCGTATTTCTCCCGGAAACGATCCAGGTCGTCCTCCAGAATTCGGTAGTGACCACCCGGCGTTCTGGACGCCTTTATCAGACCCTGCTTGATCCAGTTTTTGATACTGTGATGGGTGACGTGGCAAATCTTGGCGGCCTCGAACGTCGTATATGCTTTTTGTTCACGATCACTCACGAGCCATACTCCTTAAAAAAAGAACGCGCCGACTTCAATGCGCCGCACGATGGGAAGTTCGCTGTACAAGAAAAGGGAAGCCGCGTACAATTAGCATTTTAATGAACTTCAGACTGATTATAACGCGCTATTTGTAAACCTGTCAACTTTACGCTAACAATTATCGCTGTTTTCACTATTTCGAATGGCGAAAGTGCGCCCGCCCCGCACGATTGCGGTTTCAGGATGATAACATTTGGTACAGGTCATTAAACAGCACAATTTCACGTAATTCCACACCCGACGTCAGCAGCTTCACATCGGTCGGATAGAGCCCCGTTAGAATGCGGAAGCCGATGAAGTACACCGCAAGTAGAATGACGTAGGAGCCCAGCACAATATTGATGTATCGCCCGCTCAGCGAAACCCACGCCCTTCGCCGACGTCGTCCAGCCTCCTGAAGGCGCTCCGCATACTCCGGATCTTCAAGATATGCCTGACAAACCTTTTCGGGCGCGGGGAGCAGCAGCCAGGGGAAGAAAAGCGCATAGGCCAACATGGCTGATACAGAAATGTACCACCCTGCCTGGATCCCAGTCTGGACCCGCGCCGTCTCCGTGGCGCCGGATGACAGAAGAAGGAGCGAAACCAGCAGCAGCCACCCACCGAGCAGATAGAGAGCGACCCGCGGCTGGCGCAGGGTTCTGGCGTTCTTGTCGGTTCGAAAAATTCTGGACATGACCCAGCCGACACAAACGGCCAGGCCCAGCAGCAGCATTCCCTGCGAGGCAAGCCCCAGGGGACGTGTCACATGCCCTTCCGCGGCGGCAACAAGACTTTCGCGTTCGCCTTCAAACTGTTGGATGCGCGCAATCGCGGCCTCGACCTTCTCCTTACGGGCCACGAGGGCGTCTGTCTCCGCACCCCGGCGTTCGCGCAGGGCGATTCGCATGAGCAGCGCATCTTTCTGCACCTGAAGACCACACAGTGCCGGGCTGGTCCCAACGCCGCTTTCAACTTCCGGTCCCGCTTGCAGCAACCGATCGCCCATCTGCTGCAACTGGAGAAGCCAGCCATCCCACGCCTGGAAGTCGCCCTGCTCCAACGCCGCCCCGGCTCGTTTGACTACGACATTCCTGAGGTAATACAACGGAGCACAAGCCTCGTCGGAAAGGCGCCGTTGCAGCATTTCGTACCAATTACCGCGTTTGGGCAGCGATTCGTGCCAAAGCGGTTGGGGAAAGACCGCAGGTTCTCCGCTGTCATTGGCGCGCCCGATCAGGGCCAGGGCCGTCCGGAAGTCGTCCTCAGACTCGGAAGAGGCCGCGATGGCGGCCGCCTGAAGATACTTCGACAGGGCATTCCGCGTCGCTTTCAGGGTCGCCTCGCGGAACGTCTGGCGGGCATCCTGATATTGGCGCTGCTGAAACAGCTTGCAGCCGTAGACGATCAGGAGCGACCCTTTGTCGGGCGCCAGTTTCACCGCCTCCGCATAACGCTCAAGCACAAGATCGTCTTCTTCGATATAGGCGAGGGCCTCCACGTATTTGGCCGTGGGCACCTCACGCGCTTCACTGTCACGACGCACAACATTGCGCAGGATCGCCCGCTGGGAATCGTCCTCCAGCGTGAGGGCCATGCGGTAGTGGACCTCGTTCAACTCGTAGCGGAGATAGCGCTCCACGTAGTACAGCGAGAAGGTGAAACCGACGCACGCAAAGACCAGCAGGCGAAAGGCACGGCGGGTGCGCCGGGCGCCCACATAGTCCCCTCCCACCCCATAGGGAAGGAGGTGACGGTTGTTGACGTCCGGGCGCTCCCCGCGTGACTCGTCGCTCACCCCTCGCCCCCCATGAGGCGGCGTGCAATTATCTTGCCCTCTTCCACGCCGGGCTGGTCAAAGGTATTCACGTTGTACAGGCGGCCGGCCATGGCCGTCTCGACTTCAAGCATGTACAGCAACTGCCCGACGGTGTGGGCGTTGACCTTGGGGAGAATGACCCGGATGGCGGGGCGCAGGCTCGCCTTCAGCGCGTCCAGCGTCCCAACCAGTTCGGCCGTCATGAGCTTGTTCATGGAAGCGCCACGAAGGTAATCCAGATCCTTGATTTCCGTCAGATTTGCGGGAATTTTCAGGGTCTTGTCGAAGCGACCGGCTTCCAGGGTGGTGAAAATCTTATCGTTGGGGCCTTCGCGAAAAAGCTGAACCTGGGAGTGCTGATCGGTTGCGCCGAGGGCCTTGATCGGCGTCTGGCCCGCATACACTTCCTCGCCGTCGAGGCTGAATTTCTTGCCAAGACTTTCGGCCCAGAGCTGGCGATACCAGTCGGCCACATCACGCAGGCCGTCCACATAGGGCATCATGACGGACATGACCTTGCCCTTCTGCTTGTCCATCATATAGTGCACGGCGGCACGCAGGTAGGCGGGGTTATCCATCAAGCTGCCCACGGAGCATCGCTTATCCATGGCGGCGCAACCGGCAAGCATCTCGTCGATATCCAGTCCAATCAGCGCGGCGGGAAGAAGACCGACGGGCGTGAACACGGAGAAGCGACCACCCACGTTGAGCGGGATATCGAAGCTGTCAAGACCATAGGCCTTGGCCACCGGATGGAGCAGGCTCTTCGGGGCATTCGGCCCCTGAGGGCTGGTGGTGACGATAAGGTGATCCTTCACCTTGTCTTTACCCAGTTTACTCTCCAGGATGTCCAGCACGATCATGAGTTGGGACATGGTTTCCGCAGTGCCGCCGGACTTGGAGATGACGTTATAGAGTGTCTTCTGGGGCGGGCAGAGGCGCAGCATGGCGCGGAAGGTCACGGGGTCGATATTGTCCATGACAAAGAGACGGGGGAAGCCCTTGCGACCACGCTTGGTCAGCAGGTTGTAGTACGGCGGGTTGAGGGCGGTGTTCAGCGCGGTGATGCCGAGGGCGGAGCCACCGATGCCGAGCACAACGAGGTTCTCATAGCCGAATTCCGCATACTTTTTTGCGGCCGACTTGACGGCGTCAAGGGTTTCCTTGTCGTTGTGCAGGTCGTAGAATCCGTAGGCCTTTTCCTTGCGCTCTTTTTGAAGAATGGTATGGATATCGAGGACGCGGGGCTCGATGGCCTGAAACTCGGCCGGCGTGATGCCGTGTTCCTTGCCCACGGCGGCGGACTTGGCCCGCGAAATATCGATGCGAATATCGGCTTGCATTGCTCAATCCTCGGTTGGTTGTTGGAAGAACTTTTCCATTTCTTGAAAAACGGTGTCGCGGTCGCCCCGAACGACGCTCAAGGGCGGCAGGGAGTCCAGGAAGATGCGACCGTAACGCTTGGTCAGAATACGCTGATCCAGTACGACAACAACGCCCCGATCGCTGCGCCGCCGTATGAGTCGACCGAAGCCCTGACGGAACTTGATGACCGCCTGGGGTACGGAGTAGTCCATGAACGCGTTGCCGGTTCGGGCCTCGATAGACTCGGACCGGGCCTGCTGAATGGGCTCGGTGGGTACCCGAAAGGGCAGTTTGGGCAGTATAACACACTGTAAAGAATCTCCGGCAACGTCCACCCCCTCCCAGAAGCTGTCGGTGGCAAATAGCACGCTGTTGGCGTCGGCCCGGAAACGGTCGAGCAACTGGGTGCGACCGGCTTCTCCCTGCTTGAGCGGTGTGATGCCCATCTTGCGCAAATCGCCCGCGAGTTGCTTATAGGCATGTTCCAATGCGTAGAACGATGTGAAGAGGATGAAGGCATGGCCTTTGGAGATTTCCAGCGCACGGCGAATGCCCGACACCGAATCCTCCAGAAAGCGGCGATCTCCGGGGTCCACCATGTCGCTCAGCAGGCACAACATGGCCTGCTCGCGATAGTTGAAGGGAGAGTCAAGCAAGGCCGTGGACACGCGGGTTTCCTCGACGCGATTGAGGCCCAGGCGCTGGAACAGATAGTCAAACTGACGCCGCACCGCCAGGGTCGCGGAAGTCATGACGACGGTATCCAAATTGTTGTAGACCCACTCCGCGAGGGGCGGACCCACTTCCAGGGGACAACGCGCGATTCGTATGGACTGATCATGACGCGCGTCCACCTCGATCCAGCGCACGGTGTTCTCCTGTAACTCTTCGCTCGTGCATTCAAGCAGGGCATTGGCCGTGCGCTCGAGACGCCCCGCGTAGGCCTGCAACTGAGCCTTCTCCGACACCAGCGGTGCCTCATCGCCATCTTCCTTGGGGGGAATGCGCATCAGGAGCGTGTGGAGATCTTTCAGATGCTTCAGAACCTTCGTCACCGCGTCTACCGCGGGCACGACCCGTTCGTTGTGTATTTTTCGCAACCGCTTGTCGAGGAGAATTTCCGCCGTCAGGCGCCACTTCACATCGCGACCAATCTCGCCGCTGCAGATGGAAGCCAATTCGCGCAGGGCAAGAAAAGAATCCTCAACCAGATCGCGACTCTCGAACAGAAGCGGCTTTACCTTCTCCTCGATCAGCGCCTGAATCACTTCGAACTTGTCGACGGAGAGCTGGGGGCATTCCTTCACCAGCATGGCGCGAATCAATGGAATGAGCCCACGTTCCTGGCCCCGCTCCATGCGAATGAAACGCCCGAAGGACGCCTTCGCACCGAATAGCGTGGCGGAAAGACCAAAGTACTCCGTCGCGGAGTCTTCAATGCTGTGGGCCTCGTCAAAGATTACGCGCTTGTAGTGGGGCAATACCGCCTGGGCTGTGAAGTCCCCCGCTTCCTTCTTGATGGCAATGTCAGAGAAAAGCATGTGGTGATTCACCACCAGCAGATCCGCCTTGCCCATCTCGCGCCGGGCCTTGCCCACGAAGCAGCGCTTGTTGTCCGGGCATCGGCCCATGCTGCAACTGTCGGACTCGGAGCAGACCTTTTCCCACACCTCG
Organism: Candidatus Hydrogenedentales bacterium; assembly: GCA_041859365.1. Lineage (GTDB taxonomy): Bacteria > Hydrogenedentota > Hydrogenedentia > Hydrogenedentales > JAEUWI01 > JAEUWI01. Next base: position 17,255 of record JBHEKR010000580.1, on the reverse strand, counting down.
CGACCGGGCATGAAGGGCAAATCGGTTCGGCTGCCGTCTTCGGTCTTCTCAGCCCATTCGCTGATCGCCTGAAGCTGGCCCTGGGTGGATTCGTCGTCGAAGAGGGTTGTCTCGGAGAGGGCGCGCTCCAGCTTGCGAAGGCAGAGGTAGTTGCCCCGCCCTTTGACGAGACAGGCCTCCAGCGGTTCATTGATGGATTTACGAATCAGCGGAATATCCTTCTCCATGATCTGCTCCTGGAGATTGATGGTCCGCGTGCTGATGACGATCCGCTCTTTGTTGCGTTTGGCCCACAGGGCCGCGGGCAACAGATAGGCGAAGGTCTTCCCCACGCCCGTAGGCGCTTCCACCACCGCGATCCCGTTCCGATTGAAGGCGTCGGCGGCCGCTTCCATGAGCTGGACCTGTTGCGGGCGCACCTCAAAACCGGGCAGGGTCTTCCCCATCTCGCCGTTGGGTGCAAAAATTTTTCGCAGTTCCTGGGTGGAGAGCAGCGTGACCTGCTTGGGGAGAAAGGGCTCCACCACCACATAGACGCGGGTCACATCGTTGTCCACGATGTAAACGCCGTGACCGTGGGCGCTGTACATGGCGGCCAACTGAACATCCGCCTCGCTCGGCGCGATTTCGCCCGAGGGATGGTTGTGGATCACCACATCGCGCACGTCCAGCGACTCAAAGAGAGCGGGCACAGCCGTCTCGTGGCCCCGGGCACACACGCGAACGGTCCAGATACGGCCCTGGCCATCGAAAGCCCCCGCAAAGAAGACCTCGCGCCCCCCCGCCTCAGCAATCGCCTCCTGAATCTTCAGGGCGGCCGCGGGCGTAAAGCGGGTGAGTATATTTTCTCCGAGGGCGTTGTTCATGGGGCTCCAGTAGGGCTCGTAGGGACAGCGGCGCCGCGCGACTCAAATGGCGACGCCATCGACGGGTAAATCATCGGCATTTCCCCGAGCAGAACCAACCCAAACGGGCGCGGCTGTCCTGTCGTATGACGTCGCGGCCCGACGCCATGAAAATGCGCTGAAACATTGCGCCGCACGCCATCGGAAAGTTCCAGTCGCGGATTGGGGACTGTCTTGAAGGTTCGCGTACGCTGCCCCCACGACAGGACAGCCCCGCCGGTTGCAATAGATCGCGCTCGGTTACAGCAGGCATTATGCGGACAGTACCTCTCGCTTATCCATTTCACAGGGCGACGCTGTCCCTATGCCAACGCGCGTCTTCAGTTGGTTACAAATCCAAGTCGCGGCAGCGGTACCTTTACGCGCCGCGCCAGGTGGTGTATCCTACCTTGCCGGGACGTTCTGAACCAAGTTCAGGCCCCTGCCGACAGCGAAACGCCCCCATCCGGGGAGAAATGGGAGACAACGCCATGCGCGCCTGGACTTGCCGAATTCTCGCCCTTTTCCTCGTCGGAACGCTCCCGATCTGGAGCCAGGGACTCCCCGAAAACGGCTGGGCTTCCCTCGCCTACGATGCCGCAAAGGCCCCGTCGGACAATCCGCTGAAGGGCTTCCTTCCCTTCTCCGGCGAGTACGATTCCTTTCCCCACAGCATGGAATTCGACTATGTGGGATTCGCCACGCTCATGAGCGGACCGAATACCTTCACGTTCGATTCAGGGCTGGAGCCCCTGCTGAACGAAATCGCGGGTCGGGGACACCAGGCGCTCATCCGGGTCTACCTGGACTATCCCGACGATTCCACGTCGATACCGCAGTTCCTGCTGGACGACGGTCTTGATACCACCGCCTACAACGGCAGCAGCGGCGCGGGGATGAGTCCGGACTACGACGACGAGAATCTGGTGCAAGCGCTGGAAGCCTTTATCGCGGCGTTCGGCGCGCGCTACGACGGCGATTCGCGCATCGGCTTTGTCCAGCTCGGCCTGCTGGGCCACTGGGGCGAATGGCACACCTATCCAGAAGAGGAACTTTTCCCAAGCGTTCAAACGCAAAACCGAATCCTGAGCGCCTATGACAATGCCTTCAATGAGACCCATATACTGATTTCGCAGGATGTCATGGGCCATGAACCCATGGCGATTCTTGGGACGCGGCTGATTGGATTCCATGACGACGATTTCACGAATTCCACACTCCCCACCGATGACTTCCATTTCTGGAGCCGAATGCTCGCGAACGATTTCGACCTGCGCTGGCAAACCCTGCCCAATGGCGGCGAAGTGCAGCCGGACTACCAGCAGGTGGTCTTCGATCTGCCTACTGGCGCGCCGGAAGACTTCGCGACCGCAGTGACGACGACCCATGTGTCCTGGCTGCTCTACCACCAGGCCTTTGAAGGCGAAAACGGCGGCAGCAATGGCTGGAGCAATGCCAAAGTGGCGCGGGCGATCGCTGGGGCGAAATTAACGGGCTACGAGTTCTTCGTCAGCGCCGTCAACCTGCCGGATGCCCCCGAGGGCGGCCCGTTGACCATGGGTGTGCGCATACAGAATCGAGGCGTGGCTCCTTTCTACTATGACTGGCCCTACAAGATATCCGCAACGCGCAACGGGGAAGCCCCGGTCATATTGAATGCGCCCGACTGGGCGCTCAGCAGCATCGCTGCGAACGCCGCTGACCACGAATTCGTTTTGGAGACCGCGGCCCCTGGATTGGTCGCGGGAAACTACGCCATTCACCTGAACGTGCCGAATGTCTTGCCCGGTGGCAATCCCATCCGGTTTGCGAATACCACGCAGGGTGTAGACGGTGTTTTACTGGGAACACTGACCGTGGGTTCAGGGGGTGAAGGTGAAGGTGAAGGTGAAGGTGAAGGTGAAGGTGAGGGCGAAGGTGAGGGTGAGGGTGAGGGTGAGGGTGAGGGTGACCTGGAAGAAATCGCCGATGACCTCTTGACCGATTTCGACGATCTGGACGCGGACAACAGTGGCGGACTGACGCTCGCCGAAGCACGTGTGGAGCGGGCCGAGTTGACACAACCGCAATTCGACGAGATGGACAGCAACAGGGATGGGGAATTGAGCGAGTCTGAATTGGAGGAGCTGGCGCCCCCCGAGCCCCCCTTCGGGTGTAATCTGCCTTAGCACATTCGCGGCAAGATTGAGGGACTGACGCGCAAAGGTACGCTTATAACGAGCGGCGAACACTTGGAACCTTTCGTGATTCCTGGAAGCAGCAGGTACGTCAGTGCGCGTGGCTGTCCCGTCGCGGTCGGGACGTACCAGGTACAATCACGGCGTCCGTTTTCAGGGGCAGTGTCTTGAATAGAGTGTGCGACGAACGCCCGAGTCCCCCTCCGTGGCGACGGGACAGCCACGGACGTTATGGTTTACTTCCCTCGGACACGAACTCCATCAACTTATAGGTGTTTACGCCAGCATGGCGCACGGGTCCGCGTCAGTCCCTGTACGATCCCTTGGACGGTCGCAAATTGAGCCACACCTTCGCCACGTGGTAGCCTGTGGCGCTATTTTCCACACCCTTAACAACCCCCATTGCGGAGAGAAACACGATGGCTGAATATTTTCCAGGCATTAAGAAAATCAAATACGAAAGTCCGGACACGAAGAATCCGCTGGCCTTCCGCCACTACAAAGCGTCCCAGAAAGTGCTCGGCAAGACGATGGAAGATCACTTCCGTTTTGCCGTGAGCTACTGGCACACCTTCAAGGGCCTGGGCCAGGATCCCTTCGGCCTCCCCACTGCGATCCGGAGCTACAACAATGCGCCCGACGATGTGGCCGTGATGGATCGCACCATGGAGGCGGCTTTCGAGTTTTTCACCAAGCTCGGGGTGAACTACTGGTGCTTCCACGACTCCGACATCGCGCCCGAGGCGGAGACCCTCGCCGAATCGCAGAAGCGCCTGGACCGCGTGGCCAAACAGGCGAAGAAACTTCAGGACGACACCGGCGTGAAGCTCCTCTGGGGCACGAGCAACCTCTTCTCCCACCGCCGCTTCATGTCCGGCGCGGCGACGAATCCCGATCCCGCGATCTTCGCCTACGCCGGCGCCAAGGTGAAAAAGGCGCTGGAAGTCACGAAATATCTCGGCGGCGAGGGCTACGTGTTTTGGGGTGGTCGCGAGGGCTATGAGACGCTCTTGAACACGGACATGGGCCGCGAACTGGACCACCTGGCCCGCTTCCTCCACATGGCGGTGGACTATAAGAAGAAGATCAAGTTTAAGGGCCAGTTCTTCATCGAGCCGAAGCCGAAAGAACCCACCAAGCACCAGTACGACTTCGACGCGGCGAGCTGCCACGCCTTCCTACAGAAGTACGGTCTGGTAGAACACCTCAAGCTCAACATTGAAGCCAACCACGCCACGCTCGCGGGGCACTCCTTCCTCCACGAGTTGGAATACGCGGCTGCCAACGGCCTGCTGGGTTCCGTCGATGCCAACCGGGGCGATGAACTCCTCGGCTGGGACACGGACCAGTTCCCCACGAACCTCTATGAAACCACGCTGGCCATGTCCGCCATTCTCAAGGCGGGCGGCTTCAAGACCGGTGGCCTGAACTTCGACGCCAAGGTGCGCCGCCAGTCCATCGACCCGGAGGATTTGTTCCACGCGCACATCGGCGCGATGGACGCCTTCGCCCGAGGCCTGAAGAGCGCCGCGAACATGATCAAAGACGGCAAGTTCGAGAAGATTATCAAGAAGCGCTACGCTGGCTGGGACACGGCCTTCGGCAAGTCCATCGAGAGCGGCAAGGCCACCCTGGAAGACTTGGAAGCCTACACCTTTAATAACGGCGATCCCCAGCCCCAGAGCGGCCGTCAGGAGTACCTGGAAAATCTGCTGAACGAGTATATTGTCTGAACCAAGGTCCCGTAATGGGATGTAAAGACAATTTCGATTAGAGATCGTATAATGGCAGCGCACCGGATGTGTCCGGTGCGCTGCATTGATTTTGACTCTGTCTGGACAAATAAGCAAGAGCAAGAAGGGAATTCAGCCGTTGCGTTATTGCGTGTACTTGACCATTGCATTGTGCTGGTCTGGGTTCATCCAAGTATCCATGGGACAAGGGCGACTTCAACTCCCCGAACGCTGGGAGGAGCACACCGATGTTCGCTTTGAGCCCCGCATTGAGATCGTAGCGCAGAGCCTCTCGTTTTTCCCAGCAAAGAATGATTGTCAGGCAGCCCGATATGCGTGGCATCATTGGGGAGCAGATGCGATATCGGTTGTACTCGCTTTACGGGACTCACCACAATGGAGTGAGTTCAGACACGCTTTCACCGTACTTCTTTATCTCTCCCCCTTGGAAGAGGCCGCTCCAACGCTGAACAAGCTTTTTTACAGTACCCTGCGTGCCGCACCCGATGCCTCCGACGCCTCTCTGCAACCGACGTCCGAGTCGGGGAACTTTCTAGACACACTCACCCGGTACAACGAGGATGCCTCGCTGGAGATGTTACGCAAGCTCGCGACACACGATAGTCCATGGCTGAGGCTGATGGCAGCCTCGCGACTTGGCGCTGGCAACACTGACGACAGAATGACAGCAACAGGCATTCTCGAGAACCTCGCAGCGTCCGAGTCGGAAGCCCTCCGGGAGCGTGTGGCTTATATCTATCTCGCTCGATTGGACGAGGCCGCCTGCGCTCGGGCGCTTGAACTGGTCAAGACACTTTCTCCCGATTCTCAGAAAACCTTCAGTCTTCGCTACGAGGCCATGCAGGGGGAGCTACGTGCTAACCAACCCATGTCACGCATACTGGAATTGGAAGCCGCCCATGATTCTCCCGAAGCCCAAAACTAACTTTGCTTTATGTGTTTGGATTGCCGCGCTCCTTTTCTCGCAAACTGGCTTTTCGGGATACGAAGTCTCTGTCCGAGTATCCGACGAGAACCATACTCCGGTGAATCACATCTTCCTTCGGCCCGATATACCGCGCCGGGGAGAAATTACGCAATCGGAGCAATTTGATCCAAATGGTCAATTTCGAATAGCTCCCGGTGCTATAGTTTGGGCGGAAAGGAAGAGTTGGCGACTCTTTAAACCGGATACAGATTCAACGCGAGAAGATGTATACGAACTTACACTTACGGCGGAAAGCCCCCTTACGATTCGATGTACCGACCGTGAGGGGAATAACCTTCGACTAGACACTTTTCGACCGATCTACTGTACAGATTCGGCCCTGCAAATCGCTCCGGTGCCCCATGAATCTGGCGAAGATACTTCTGTAACGGTATTTCGCAGTCTCCCTCCCGGAAACTACGCAATCGACGTTAGTGCATCCTTCGCAGATGGCTTGCGTTCCACGACTCGACTCTATGCCAATCTTGTTCCCGGTGAAGCCCAGACCATGGAAGTACCTTTCGGCCCTCCACCAATTGGATCAGGCGAGGCAATTCTCATGAACCTTCGCGAACAAGGTCGAGGCCTGAACGACCAAGCTTTTGAATCCCTCTTGAATCAATTGCCCGAATCTGAAAAACAATTGACCGTAAACGCAGCGCTGGACTTGGTAACGCGGATGCCCTGCTTTCTCGACTACCAGGACTATTTCCTGTACAAACTCCTGACCGTAAGTCAAACAAGGGAAAGCTTGCCGCATTTGGCACGCATTTACGCCGCAACTCCCGAGTCACAAAACACCCAAGTCATGAAAGAGTTCCCCTTCGCTTTGGCCAAGCTTGGGGGAAACGAGGCCATCCCCTATTTGGTGAGCGCCGCACGCAAATCAGGCCTGAGTAGCAGGCGACGTTCACTTGCCATTATGGCGCTGAACAGAATAGGAACAGCGGAAAGCCTTGCGGCCTGGCGCGACCTGTGTAAGAATTTTCGGCCGATCCAGCGCCCCGAGGGCTTCACCCACGTCGATGGAATGAAAAGCGCATTGGAACTAACCTTACATAGCTTGCCAGAGTATTCAAAAAAAACAATCCCTATGAGCGGGGCTACCGTGGACGCAGACTTTCGGCGTGGCAAGATGCGAGTCACCAACGAGGAGGGCATCGGGTATGTCGAATACATCCTTCATCGACAGGAAGATGAATGGCTTGTTGTCGATATAGGCCTTGAATTGCTCATATGAGACCGCCTTTCTATAATTCATTCCGCTTCACGAAATGGAACTGAAAAGTCGGCCTTTCGGCTCAACCCCTGACATTGCCCACCAGCCCGCACGAATGTACAATATCAGGATGGCGGAGTGTTCCGCCCATGAGGAGGTCTGAAGAAACCATGTCACTAAACAATTCAACCATACTGATGGCAACCGTGGCCGCTGTCTCTTTTGGCGTTGCCGTGGCGGTTGGGCTGGGCTGGAACCCGCTCGCTCCGCTCGTGCACGCGGCAGGCGACCCCGCAGCCGGCTCGGGCACCAAAATCGGCGCGGGAGCCCATGTCGAGGGGCCAATTACCATCCGCACATTCACAAAGGAAGGGGTCCTCGGCGAGCCGGTGACAACCGACCCGGTCGTGCTGGAAGACGCCGAATGGAAGAAGCGCCTGACGCCCACGCAGCACTATATCCTGCGGGAGAAGGGCACCGAGCGCGCCGGCACTGGAGCGCTGCTCAAGAACGACAAAGAAGGCGTTTACACCTGCGCCGCCTGCAAGCTTCCACTCTTCGAGTCGAAGTCCAAGTTCGACTCCGGCACGGGATGGCCAAGCTACTTTCAGCCCATAGCGAAGGAGAACGTGCTGGAGATCGAGGATAATGCCCATGGCATGGTCCGGACCGAGGTGGTCTGCGCCCGGTGTGGCGGCCATCTGGGTCACGTCTTCGACGATGGCCCCAATCCCACCGGTCTGCGCTATTGCATGAACTCCGAATCCCTGGGCTTCACCGAGAACGCTAAACTCGCGGAACTTGCGGAAGAAGTCAAACCTGCTACTAAAACAGCCGATGCGGCGAAGGACAGTGACTCCATGTGGCTACCTAAGCCGACGAATGATGTGCCCCTGACTGCGGAGCCGGGCAAAGCTAAAGTGGTCTTTGCCGGAGGCTGCTTCTGGTGTACCGAGGCCGTTTTCGAGGAGCTGGAAGGCGTGAGCGCCGTCGTTTCTGGTTATACCGGCGGCGACGCGAAGCAGGCGAACTACAAGGCGGTCTGTTCGGGCACCACGGGCCATGCCGAGGCTATTGAAATCACCTATGACCCGTCCAAAGTCACCTATGGCGCGCTGATGCGGGTCTTCTTCACAACCCACGACCCCACCACCTTGAATCGCCAGGGCGCGGATCAGGGCACGCAATATCGCTCCGCGATATTCTATCAGGACGACGCGGAGAAGGAACGGGCGGCGGCGTATATCGCCGAATTGAACGCCTCGGGCAAGTTCGACAGTCCCATCGTGACGACGCTGGAGCCACTGGGAGACTTCTTCGTGGCGGAGGAGTATCACCAGGACTATGTGAAACACAACCCTGGCCAGCCTTACATCCAGTACAATGCGCTTCCCAAGGTAAAGAAGCTCCACAAGATGCTGGAGGCCGATAAGAAGGCGAGCGAAAAGGCCTGAGCCCGCTCACCTTATATATAACTGCGGCCCGTATCCCACATCGGATACGGGCCGCTTCTTTTCTTGACTCTCAGTTGAGCGCTATTCCCTGGAGGGCCTCATTGACGGCCGTCAGGTCGAAGTACTCGGGATCTAAATCGTCTCCGACCCAGTCCAGGATTTCCTGACGCTGCTGATGCGCGGGGTCGGCCAGAATCACCAGGATCTGCTGGTAGCCGTTAATCCCGCCGCTGTCTTCCATCGGGCAGGCCCGTTTGCCCGTGACACATTCGGGGTGAGCAAGCACCGCGGAATTACTCTCGATTTTCTCCACGACAATTTCGTGCTCCCAACTGTCGCCGAAATCGTAGAGATACACCATCTTGTCCTTTTCGAGATGGAGCACATCTTCGAGAGAAATATCACCGGCATCGGCCAGGTTCAATTCCCAGGAGGGATCCAACTCCGTCAGGTCGGCATAGCAGGTCCCGTCCTTTTCGAACTGAAACAGGTGGCAGTTCTGCCACCCCATGGCGGACTGGATGGCGTAGTGCAGATCGAGCAGGGTAAAGCCCCCGGCAATCTTAAGACGTCGCCAGATGGGCGGCTTGGACCCGTGGAGGGTGATCTTGAGGGTATAAAGTTTCTCGGCCTCTAACTTCTTCGGTGCCATGCGGCTCACTTTCCGGTAATGCGTTGCCAATTCAGGTCGAACTTCGCCAGGTACTTTCCCAGCCGATCCGCATCGTTGGTTGATTTTCGTTTGGTTCGGGAGACAGAGAATAGTTGCCGGCCCGCCTCGGAGAGGCTGCGGCATTCGCGGCAGACGCGAATCACTTCCGCCAATTGTACTCGGTCGAAGGGGTCAATGTCGCCAATCTCCTCCTGCGTCAAAATGAGCTCCAGCGTCTGCCCGCCCGGAGCCTGCCCGGGACGGCTCCAGTCCCGTTTAAGGCGCTCCACTTCGCGATCCACTTCCGCCACCGTAATCCGCCCGCCCGAGGCCAGGGTGGACATGCGGGTAACCGCCGCACCGAGATCGCGGAAGTTGCCGTTCCACCGACCCTCCGGCCCCTTGGCGAACTTCAGAAAATGCTTCAAGGCCTCCTTGTTGAACTGGACATGACTCCCCCGTCGCTGCGCGGTCTTCTCCAGCTCGTAGTCCAGGTTGGGCGCGATATCTTCCTTGCGATCCCGGAGACCGGGCAGAGAAAAAGACCACAGATTGATGCGCGCCAGCAGATCTTCTCGAAATCTCCCCTGCTGAACACTCTCGGATAAATCGCGGTTGCTGCCACAGATGAGCTGAAAGTCGCTCTGGGCGGGAAGGTCCGCACCCACGGGAAGAAAGCGCTTTTCTTCGATGGCCTGCAGGAGCATGGCCTGCTCGTCCATGCCGAGCTCTCCCACTTCGTCCAGAAAGAGCAGGCCACGATCGGCCGTGCGCAGCAGTCCCGGCCGATCATTCGTCGCCCCGGTAAAGGCCCCGCGCTTGTGCCCGAAGAGGGTGGCCATGGCGGTGTCCCCCCGCAGGGTGGCGCAGTTCACCGAGACGAAGGGGCCCTGCAGGCGCTGGCGGAGTTGCTTCAGCTCGTAGATCTGACGCGCAAGTTGGGACTTCCCCGCGCCCGTCGGACCGGAGAGCAGAATCGGCTGGCGACTGTTTACCGCCACCTTCTCCACTTCCTCGATCAGCGCGTTGAAAGCGGCATTGCGCGTGTTGATGCCGGATTTCAGTAAGGATACATCGTCGCGCTGGTCCTGTTTGAAGCGCTTGGCAAGCTGATCGTAGCGGGAGAGATCCAGGTCGATAATTCCATAGCGCCCCGGACTGCGCGGCTCGTCCCCGCGCCCCGGTCCCGTCTGCACGAGACGACCGGGAATATAGCGAGCCTCGGTCAAGAGGAAAAGACAAATTTGCGCCACGTGGGTCCCCGTTGTCAGGTGAACGAGATATTCCTCTTTCTCCAAGTCAAAGGGATAGGCCCGGGCGAAGTCGTGAAGGACGGAGTAAACTTCCACGAAGTCCCAGGGATCGTCGCAGTGCGTGTCATGTATGCGAACCCGTGTGTCGGGTGACGCAGCGAGGATATCCCGCTGTACCCGTTCGGCCGTACGCTGATGTACGGGATCGGAGAGGAGCTCGAAACGCGCCACGGGCAGATCCGGCTGTCTACAGAGATCGACCGAGGGACGCCATTTTTCCCATCGCTTCTCCGCGCGACCAAGACGGTCCAGAATCGTCCCGAGGAAGCCGATGACCACGATCTTTTTCTTCGCCATTTCTATACCTCGCTATATTTTTCTCTACATTCCTAGATTGCCCAGCATAGGTTACCCATTCGATAAAATCAAGCTCGGATCGACCTAATACGCTGGCCTGCGGATACTTGCGTCATGTCACCGTTGCGGCGCTCAAGAATTGGCACGTCTCCTGCCTTACGGAAGGTGTTGCCGATGCGGCCTCCGGGAGCACGGCAACGCCCCAGAGTTTAATCAAGATTTTCAGTTTAGCCCGGCAACACCGGAAGGTACGCCGGGCTCGACTGAACGCTTGCCTCATTGAGGCAGGCGCACATTGCTGACGCCCCGCGACCGGCGGCGCAGTTCGCCCATCGCATCCTTTCGGGTGCGGGCTTGGCGGGCGGCGTTCCGTGAACGGGTTATGAACGCTGGTGTCAGGATTGGGAGACCGCCCAGGTGGGCCGATGGTATTGCCATTGCGCAGGTTCAATTCCTGTATCTCTCGCCACGGGTAGCTCAGTTGGTTAGAGCATCGGACCAAGGATCCGAGAGTCGCGGGTTCGATTCCCGCCCCACACGCCTGGAAAGCGTGTTACCTCGTTCCGCAAGGAACACCAGAAAAGAACCGGAAGGGCGTGGGCGGCAAGCGGGTTGCCGGACGAACCGGACCGCGTCCTTCGTGGCGCGCGAAAGGGCGAACGGCAGCACCTCAGGCACTATGCGGCGCGCGGATGCCGCCGTGTGTGAAACGTCGGGAAGCGTGGAACTCCTTCGGGAGGCCATCGCGGAATGACGGACCTTCGGGTCGCGCATTTCCCCGGAAATGCGCGGGTAATACACGGCTCAAGCAGTGCCCCGTGCCCTGGGTGTGAAGGCCCGCAGTCGCCCGCGCCCCAAGGTTTAAACCACCATCAAGACCGATGAGGTCGGAACATACAAGGAGGTATACCCCATGAGGAACATTTTCACGACGATTAAGGAACGCATCCTCAAGCGGATCCATGTGCGCAAGCACGAATTCGGCCTCCGCTTTGACGAAGGCGAGTTCACGAAGGTTCTCGCCCCCGGCGTGTATCGTGCGCTCGACCCCATGAATCGGGTCACTGTGGATATCGCCAGCGAGCGGGACGTCTACCTTCAGCATCGCCAGCTTGACGTGATCGTGAAGTCCGGCGCGCTCGATGGGCGTGCGCTGACGCTGGAACTCCAGGACAGCGAGCGGGCCATCGTCACGGTGAACGGCCGGATTCACAGCGTGATCGGCGCGGGTCTTTATGTCCTGCCGAATGGCTTCAACAAGGTCGCGGTGGAGATCCTCACGACCGACGCGGTGCGCTTTGAGCACGCGAACCTGAACAACGTTCTGGCGGCTGCCGGCGCGGTGGCTGTCTTCGACAAGCATCAGGTGGACGAGGGCCGGGTGGGTCTGCTCTACCTCAACGGCGTGTTTCAGGAAGTGCTGGCGCCTGGTCGCTACGCCTTCTTCAAGGGCGTGGGCACGGTGAAGATACAACTGGTCGACGTGCGGGAGCGTGTGCTGGACGTGGGCGGCCAGGAGATTATGACCGAGGACAAGGTCACGCTGCGGTTGAACGCCGTGGCGACGTACCGGGTGTGCGATCCGCGCCTCTATGCCGATGTGGCGGAGGATGCGGTGCAGGCCCTGTACCGGGATGCCCAGTTGGCACTCCGGGCCACGGTGGGCACGCGCACCCTCGACGCCCTGCTGGCGGAGAAGGACGCCGTGACCGACGAACTGGCGGAGGCCCTGCGCAAGCGGGCGGCCACGCTGGGTATCGAGATCCTCGGCGCGGGTATCCGGGACATCATCCTTCCGGGTGAGATGAAGGAGCTGATGAACCGGGTGACCGAGGCGAAGAAGGCGGCGGAAGCCAACCTCATTGTCCGGCGCGAGGAAACGGCGGCCATGCGAAACCAGGCGAACACGGCGAAGGTGTTGGAGAACAACCCGACGCTGATGCGTCTGCGGGAGCTGGAAGTGCTCGAAAAGATCGCGGTTCACGCGAAGCTGAATGTCGTGCTGGGCGAAAAGGGCTTGGCCGACCGGGTGGTGAACCTGCTGTAGGCAGGGGGCGAAGGCGGATCAGTCGGATCGGTCGAATCAGACCGATCCGACTGATTTGGCCGATCGCGCGGGGTCCCAGGCCGCCAGCGCCAGATTTCTCCTCTGCCCACTCCCAGCGCGCGCCCCACTTGTGGTACAATCCCCGGTCCGCGCCGCGCTTGCTCCTGGCATCGCGTCTGGCCGGCTTTATTGCGACCCGATGGATACCCAGCAGCGCCCATGACCCATGAACTTCGACTTACGCCCGGCGGCCAATTGCGCTGGCAGACCCTGAACGACGACGCGAAGCACCTGGCCCCCCTGCAGAAGCACTTTGCCCATGACTGGCGCGAGGGACTCTTCTCCCTGGCCGCCGCGAAGTACGATGTAGGCCCTTATCCGACGCTGGTTTTCTGGCAGGAGTTTGCAAGCCAGTACCTCACGGCCCTGTGTCACGTCTCCCCTTCAGTCCGGGACTGTTCCGTGCCCGCGCCGGACCAAGAGACCGCCGAGACCCTCGCGATTAATGCGCCCCCCATGGTCGGTGGCGAATACCTGACCGCCGGCATGCTGGTGCGCATCTGGAAATCCCTTGATCGCTGGGTCGTTGACCAATCCACGCTGGACGATGGTCTGGACGCTTTTCTACATACCTGGGCTCCGAAGTGGCGGCAAGTGGGTCAGGTTTGCTTCCACCTGGCGGAGAATCCCGCCGATCCGGAGCGCCCCTTCGCCTTTCTGAGCACCTACGCCCAGGGCTTCAGCACGGATGGCTCCCTCAAGCACCAGCCCCTGCGTAATGCCCTGGAGCAGTTTGCCGGGGACAACAAGCGGAGCGCCCTGCTCAAACTGCTCACGCCCGTGGAGCGGGCCGCCAAGGCGTGTCCCTGGCTGCGCGAAATGGTGGACTCCGGCGCGATCTACCACGCCACGGCCTGGACGGCGGCGGAGGCCTACCGGCTCCTGCTCAGTGCGGAGACCCTGGAGGAGTGCGGCCTCGCCCTGCGGCTACCCAACTGGTGGAAGAAGCGGCCCCGCCCGCAAATCGCCGTCACCATCGGCGAACAACGCAGCACCACCCTGGGCGCCTCGGCCGTGCTCGACTTCAAGATGGAAGTGGCGCTGGGCGACGAGGCCCTTTCCCGAGAAGAAGTGGACATGCTACTGGAAGGGGGCGACGGCCTCGTCTTCTTGCGCGGCCAGTGGATCGAGGTGAGCAAGGCCAAGCTTACCGAAGCACTCGCCCACTGGCAGGTGATTGAGCGTGAAGCGCAGGACGGTCACATCGATTTTATTGAGGGGATGCGCCTGCTCGCGGGCGCCTCGCGCGATCTGCGCTCCGACGAACACGCCGAGGAAGAGCGGCCCTGGGTCCACGTGGCCGCGGGCGAAGCCATGCACCGCATACTGACGGGCCTGCGGGATCCGGCAAGTCTCGAACATCTGGGCTCCCCGACGGGCCTCCACGGAGAACTGCGCCCTTATCAGCGCGACGGGTTGAACTGGCTCCACTTCCTCTCCGAATTGGGGCTTGGGGCCTGCCTCGCGGATGACATGGGCCTGGGCAAAACCGTGCAGGTTCTGGCGGCCATGCTGGTGCGTCGGCGAAGCGAAGCGGATGGGGAGCGGCCTCCGGCGCTGTTGGTGGTCCCCGCGTCTTTGCTGGGCAACTGGAAAAGCGAGTCGAACCGATTCACGCCGTCGCTCAGCCTGGCCATCCTCCATACGTCGGAGATGGAAGCGGATTCCATGGACGCCATCTCGGACGATCCGGAAGGTCGCCTTCGTGGGACCGATCTGGTCATGACCACCTATGGCATGGTGACGCGTCTGGGCTGGTTGTCGGAGTTCGAATGGGACACGATCATCCTGGACGAGGCGCAGGCCATCAAGAACCCCGCCACGCGCCAGAGCAAGGCCATAAAGAAGCTGCGCGGCGGACGCCGCATCGCACTTACGGGCACCCCCATTGAGAACCGTCTGGGCGACCTCTGGTCCCTCTTTGACTTCCTGAATCCGGGGTTGCTGGGGTCCGCGACGCAATTCAAGGGTTTCCTGAAGAGTCTCGAATCGCGAGAGCACGACCACTACGCCCCTCTGCGCAAACTGGTGAATCCCTATATCCTGCGGCGCCTCAAGACGGACCGGGCGATCATCTCGGATCTGCCCGACAAGACCGAAACATCGCGCTTCTGCAATTTGACGCCCCTGCAAATCAAACTGTACCAGCACACGGTCAATGCCATGGCCAACGCGCTGGAGTCCTCCGACGGCATGGCCCGGCGCGGCCTCGTACTGAAGACGCTGACACGACTCAAGCAGATCTGCAACCATCCGAGCCAGCTCACCGGCGACGGCGGTTACAATGCGAAAGCGAGCGGGAAGTTTCAACGGCTGGCCGAGATCTGTGAAGAGCTCGCGGAACGGCAGGAGCGCGTATTGATCTTCACCCAGTTTCGCGAGATCATTCCCGCGCTGGGCGATCACCTGGCCTCCCTTTTCGGACGCCCCGGCCTCGCGCTTCACGGCGGCACCAGCGTGGGCAAACGACGCGCCCTGGTGGAACAATTCCAGGAGGAGGACGGCCCCCCCTTCTTCATACTCTCGATTAAGGCGGGCGGCACGGGACTCAATCTCACCGCCGCATCCCACGTGATACACTTTGACCGGTGGTGGAACCCCGCCGTGGAAAATCAGGCCACGGACCGGGCTTTCCGCATCGGCCAGCGGAAGAACGTACTCGTCCACAAGTTTGTGACACTGGGCACCATCGAGGAGAGAATCGACGCCCTCATCGAGGAGAAGCGCCAGCTCTCCGCCGAGATCCTGTCAAACGACGGCGAAATCAACTTGACCGAATTGTCCAACGATGAACTCATGAAGCTCGTCCGCCTCGATGTAAACCGCGCCTCGATTTAGACTTCCCCGCTAACTGAGAGAGGTTCAGACATGCCGTTCTGGAGAAAGTACGTTCCCGTAGCGCAGCGCCGCGCCAGAGCCAAGCGGGAGCTCAAGAGCCTGCTGAAGAAGGGGCAGACTCCCCTGCCCATTGCCATTGAGGGTCGGGCCATGGCCACGAGCTTCTGGGGCAAAGCCTGGTGCGCCCACTTGGAATCATTCTCCGACTACTCGAATCGACTGCCTCGGGGGCGGACCTATGCGCGGAATGGGTCCGTATGCCACTTGGAAATATCGTCGGGCCGCATCGATGCCATCGTATCCGGCTCGAACCTCTATAAAATCTCCGTAACGATCGCGCCCCTGCCCAGGGAACGCTGGAACGCCATAGTCCAAAAAGCCGCGGGTGGAATTGGTTCGGTCATCGAACTGCTCCGCGGCGAATTCTCCGATGAGATCATGGGCCTCGTCGCCGACAAATCGGACGGTCTTTTTCCCAGCCCGGCGGAAATAAAGCTCAAGTGCTCCTGCCCCGATTGGGCCGATTTGTGCAAGCACCTCGCCGCCGTGCTCTACGGTGTGGGGAATCGATTGGACACCCGGCCCGACCTGCTCTTCCTGCTTCGCGGCGTGGATCCCCAGGAGCTGATCTCGACGAACATAGTCCTTCCCGAAACCGCAAGCGGAACGCACGCGATACCCGACGGCGCCCTTTCCGGCCTTTTCGGCATCACTCTGGATCTGACGCCGCCGACGGAGAAAATGGAGTCGAAATCACTGAAGGATCGAGCCGCCGCCGTAACGAAGAAAGCGACTCCACAACCCCGGAGTCGGGCCAGGCGCGTAAAACCCATCACCGGCCTCGCCATACGACGACTCCGCAAGCGACTGGGCATGACATCGGAAGCCTTCGCGAGCACGCTCGGTGTATCCGTCGCTTCGGTCCAGCGCTGGGAACAGGTCGCGGGCGAGGTTGGGCTTCAAGCAGCGTCACGCACCGCATTGGAAACATTGCGCAGTCAATCCGATGCGGCCAGGAAGAAATAGCTTCCGAGACCCGCAGGCCCTTCAATGTACGCGTTGCGATTGAAGCAGAGCGCTGAGCGCGCCCAGCGAAATAAGCAGCACCAGCCAGTCACCTGCCCCGTCGCGTAGCGCGTCGAGGGCCGACCGTTTCGCAGGCACACATCCACCCGGTTCCTCGGGATTCAGGAAGCTTTCCAGCGCGTCGCGAGAAATCCCGTCTTCCAGGCTTCCGCCCATTTCGACGACCTCCGGTCGACTGATGGTTGGGTCAAATGCGCTGATCTCGGTGAGGGACAAGAATCCATCTCCGTTTACATCGATGCTCGCGAAATTCGCCAACAACTCTTCCGCGATTTCCTCTAGACTTCTTTCTCCTTCTCCTTCTCCTTCGCCTTCGCCTTCGCCTTCGCCCTCTCCCTCTCCCTCTCCCTCTCCCTCTCCCTCTCCTTCACCTTCACCTTCGCCTTCGCCCTCGCCCTCGCCCTCGCCCTCGCCCTCGCCCTCGCCCTCGCCCTCGCCCTCGCCCTCGCCCTCGCCCTCGCCCTCGCCCTCGCCCTCGCCCTCGCCTTCTCCTTCTCCTTCTCCTTC
>JBHEKR010000513.1:0-15168 GCA_041859365.1 Candidatus Hydrogenedentales bacterium | reverse complement strand
CATAAGCGCGGCAAACCTCCTTGTGCTAGTCCGCCTTTGCGCTGCTCCTGGCCTTGAGGAGGCCCCGTGTACTGCGGCAACCCCGCCGCGGAAGCGGCCAAGGGCCCAGCGAATTTCGAACGCCGCACATGGTACCTGATGGAGTGCGCGCCAATCCAGAATTCCGCGAAATTCAGCGCGCTTTCCACCCATTCAGCATGCTATGCGGGCGGCTCGAACGGACAACTTTCTTCCCTTTCGGTGGGACAGCGAGATACAATCCAGCGGCTTCGAAACTACCCTGGAGGGAATCTGTCCAAATGACCCAAGACCAACTCGATAAGATACTGCAAGCGATTGACGAAGCCAATGCGGAGGACCCGAATACAGTGTTTGCCTCTGGCTGCGTGCTCCCGAACGCATTGCTCTACGGCCGACGCATGAGCACCTGGCTGGCGGACCTTCGACCCGACGCGGACGCCGCTCTGCAGATTGCGGCGCGCGCCCAGCACATTCGCCGCTGGGAGCACCCACGGGAAGAATACCCCATGGACCGCAAAGGTTACCTGGCCTGGCGCCGGGGGCTGTACACGATTCATGCGGAGCAGGTCGGCGCGATCATGGAATCGGCTGGTGTGGAACCCGCGCTGATCGAGCGGGTGTCGTTCCTGCTGCACAAGAAACAACTCCACGACGATGCCGACACGCAAACGCTGGAAGATGCGGCATGTCTCGTTTTTCTTGAGTATCACATCAGCGAATTTGCGGCAAAGACGGATCGTGAAAAGATGATCGGCATCATCCGAAAAACCTGGCGCAAGATGTCGGACCAGGGTCACGAATTCGCATTAAAACTAAACTATACACCGAAAGTGTCCGCGCTCATCGGCGAGGCCCTGTCCGATGGCTGACGCGCCGCGTATCGTGGGTATTGCGGGCGGAAGCGGTTCGGGCAAGACGACAGTTACCGCCGCGCTGATGGAGCGCCTTGGACCGCTGGCAACGCTGCTTCAGCAGGACTGGTACTATAAGGATCAATCCGACAAGTCTCCCGAGCAGCGCGCGGGGGTAAATTACGATCACCCGGACGCGCAGGAAACAGACTTTCTGGTGTCGCAGCTTGCGCAATTGCGCGCGGGAAGCGCCGTAAGCGCGCCGCAATACGACTTCACAACCCACACCCGTCACGCAGACACGCTCCGTATCGAGCCCCATCCCCTGTTGGTGGTGGAAGGGATCAACGCCCTGGCCCACTTGGACCTGCGGGCCCTTTGCGACCTCACCGTTTTTGTTGACGCCCCGGCGGATATTCGTTTCATCCGCCGGCTCCGGCGCGACGTGGCCGAGCGGGGCCGGACGGCGGAAAGCGTGATCCAGCAATACCTGGCGCAGGTGCGCCCCATGCACGAACTCTACGTGGAGCCCTGCAAGAGATTGGCGGATCTGGTACTCTCCGGTGAGGCACCGGTGGAGGCGTCGGTAGATCGGATTCTGGCGCGGCTCGATCAAATTCGGAAGGACTGAGGGAGCTTTACCCATGCCACTGCTCCTATTCAGCAACTCCACCATGGCGGGCGAACCTTACCTCGCCTGGACTCGTCCCTGGCTCGCCCCCTTCCTTGAGGGAGTCAGGAATATTGTATTCATCCCCTATGCCGCTGTGGACATTACCTATGATGACTACACAGCCCGCGTGAACACGGGACTGAACACGGAGCGCATCGTCGGAATTCACACCGTGCCCGACAAAGCTGCGGCGATTGCCAACGCGGACTGCATCATCGCAGGTGGGGGCAACACCTTTTCCCTGCTGTGCCGCTGCCAGGAGGAGGGGCTTCTCGATGTGATCCGAGCCGCGGTGGCCACCGGGATAAAGTATGTCGGCTGGAGCGCGGGGGCCAACCTGGCCTGCCCCACCATCAAGACAACCAACGACATGCCCATCGACTCCCCGTCGGGTCTGGAGGCTCTGGGGCTGATACCCTTTCAGATCAACCCGCACTTCATTGCCGAGGCCCCCATCGCCCATGCGGGGGAGTCTCGCGTGCAGCGGATCAAGGAATTCCTGATCCGCAACCCTGAGCTCTCCGTGTTGGGAATGCCGGAAGGCTCGTTGTTGCGGGTCGAAGGGGGCCAGTACGCCTTGGTAGGAAAAGAAGCAACCTGGTTTCAACAGGCCCGCGAACCCCGGCGCGTTCCCCAGGGTCCACTTGAGTTTCTATAACCCACAAGTCGTGCCCGGCGGACGCAATCCCCGCTACCTCCCCTTGCGCGCCCGGTGCTCCTGATATTCCCGCTCCCGCGTGCGCCAGCGGAGATCCTCGAGCAATTGGCGGTTCACACCGATGAGCTCCGCGAGAAAGCCCGCCACAATGAGCACGAAGCTGCCGGAGAACAGCACCGCTGCGCCGATCAGGGATTGAAGGTTGCCACCGCCCTGTCCGGCGAAGTGCAACCACACATAGCGCAGACTTGGAATGAGCGCCAACAGAAACAGGATCACACCCGGAATAACAAAGAACCGGAAAGGCCGGTAGGTCATGAAGATCCGTATCGTGGTCACGATGGACTTGCCAATATAGTGCGCCGGACTTTTCATCAGGCGCGAGGGGCGCAGATCGCGGTTGGTCCGAATGGGTACGGACGTGATGGCCATGTTTTTTCGCCCCGCCTGGATCACCGTCTCCAGCGTGTAGGTATAACTGTCAAACACGTTGAGGCCCATGGCCACGTCGCGCGTCATGGCGCGAAAACCGCTGGGCGCGTCTGGGATATCCGTGCCGCTCGCGACGCGCACGACCCAGGAACCAAGACGCTGAAGCAGCTTTTTAGTGACGGAAAAATGCTGGATATCGTCGATGGGGCGCGCGCCCACGACAAACTCCGCCGACCCCGCCAGAATGGGCGCAACCAGCACCGGAATATCCGACGCGTCATATTGGTTGTCCGCGTCGGTATTGACAATTACATCGGCCCCGGCTTTGATGCCGTAGTCGAGGCCCGCGGTAAAGGCGCGCGCCAGACCGCGATGGACACTCAAGCGAAGGATGTGATCGACCCCGTGCTCCCGCGCGACGCGCACCGTGCCATCAGTCGAGCCATCGTCGATGACCAGCCACTCCACCACGTCGAACCCGAGAACCTCTCGTGGAAGATTCTGGAGCGTTATCGGCAAAGAGCGCTCTTCGTTGTAACACGGAATCTGGATGATCAGTTTGTTCACGGTTCTCGCCTGTTGGGTCGGGGTCAGGCCAATAGTACATCACGCGGCGTGGGCAAGGCGCAATGCCACGCGGGGAAGCGGCGCATCAGTCCAGAAAGCCCCGGTGCCATTCTTCAAACACCAGCAGGGACCACAGCCGCCAGGTATGGTCCCGGTAACCGCTCAGGTGCTCCCACCGCATTTTCTCAACCGCCGCAGGTTCGAAAAAGCCACGCTTCTTCAGCCGCTCCGCGGACAGGTAGTCTTCCACCATGGGGCGTAAGGCTCCATTCAACCAGGTGCCCATGGGCGGATTGAGCCCAATTTTCTGCCGCCCGGCCACCTCGGGTAGCCCCTGATCTTCGAGGTACCTCCGCAGGAGCACCTTGGTCAGACCACGTTCGACTTTGAATCTACCGGGCATGGCCAAAAAAGTATTGGCGAGGTTCGGATCCGCGAGCGGGATACGCACTTCCAATCCGTGGGCCATGCTCATGCGGTCGCCGTAGCGCAAGACGTTGTTCGGCAAGAAACTGTTCAGATCGAGGTACATGGCCTGGTTGAGCGGACCGAGCATCTCAGATTCCGCCGCCAGCACCCGGAGATGCTCAAGGGGATCACGGCCGGCCAATTGCCGATGTAAATCCGGCCCATAGAGTCCATCCAGCGATTTCCGACTGTAGTAGGTGGTCCAATCTCCGTAGCGTGCAACCGGCCCGCGCCCCTGGCCCGCTACAAAGCCTTGGAGTCGGTGCAACAGCGGGGGCGCTTCCGGTCCCGTGGGAAGTCGATCCGTGACCTTCGCAAGCCCCCGCCACACCGGCCTGGGCACCCAGCTCAGGCCTTCCGAAAGGGCAATGCCCTGATAGCGGCGGTACCCGCCGAATACTTCGTCGCCGCCATCGCCCGATAGCACCACGGTCACATGTTTGCGCACCTCCCGGGCGAGCGCATAACTCAACAGGGCTGTTGGATTGCCAAAGGGCTCGTCGAAGTGCTGCACCATCACCGCAAGGTCATCCGCCACCTCGGCACCCACCCTCACGTCGCGATGAGTCCCACAAAGCTGCCACGCCAGCTTTCGAGCGGACTCGGTCTCGTCCAGGTGTACGCCTTCGCTGCCAAAGCCGATGCAAAAACTCTTGAGCTGCGTGTGGCGCGCCAGTTGCTCCGCGACACAGGCGGAATCGATGCCGCCACTGAGCAGCGCTCCGATGGGCACGTCGGCGGCGGCGTAGTGTTCCATGGACTCGTCCAACTGCGCACTCAAGCGCCGACGCCAGAAATCGAGGTCCCCATCGGGCGCCGACATGGCCCAATGCCAGTAAGGTCGCTCGCGCCAATCCCCCGTGCGCCAGGTGGCGCAATGGCCCGCGGGCAACTGCCGAATATCGCGATATATCGTTCGCGGCGGCACGGTATATAGAAAGGTGAGGTAATCCTCCAGGGCTTCCACGTCCATCGCCCGCGATATCTCGGGGCAGCACAGGAGGGACTTCATCTCCGATGCGAAGTAGAGCGTGTCACTGCGGCGGGCGTAGTACAAGGGCTTGACCCCCAGAGGATCGCGGGCAAGCAGCAGTCGCTCTTCGGCCTGATCCCAAAGGGCCAGCGCGAACATGCCCTGGAACCGTTCCAGCGCGGATTCGCCCCAGCAAATAAGGGCGGCAAGAACCACCTCCGTATCGCAGTGGGTATGAAACTCACAGCCCTCGCGGCGCAGTTCCTCTCGGAGCGCCCGGTAGTTGTAGACCTCGCCGTTGTAGATCAGCGTGTAGCGACCTGTGGCATCGCGCATCGGCTGCGCGCCGCCCTCGCGGTCCAATACGACCAGCCGACGATGTCCCAGCGCGATACCCGCGCCCACGTGAAAGCCCTCGCCATCGGGGCCGCGGTGCGCGAGAAGTCGCGTCATGCGCTCGATCAACGCGGGGTGGTGGTGTCCGGCGATGCCGGCGATGCCGCACATGGTCTAGCCCCGATCCAGCGACTGAATCGCCGCCAGGAGCTTTGCCTCTTCGTGTTGCCAATTGTAGCAATCTTCCACGGCGCGACGTCCGCTTTCGCCCAGGCGCCGCGCGAGTGCTGGGTCGCTCAAGAGCCGCACGATAGACTTCGCGATAGCCTTCGCCTCGGTCACTTCCACCAGCGTTCCGCAACGGGCGTCGTCCACGATACGCGCCACTTCGATGGCAAAATCGGGCGCGATGACGGGCTTCGCCTCGCGCATGTAGTCAAAGAGTTTGTGGGGCATGGCGAGGGTGTGGTTCACGAGGCCCGGCTGAAAAAGAATCAGCCCCACATCGCACGCCGCGATCCAGGCGGGCACCTCCTCGTAGGGTACCGTGTCCACGAGCCGAAAATTTTCCGAGAGTCCCGTACGCTCGATGGCGCGCTTGTACTTTTCGAAGTCACCGTAGGCGTAGTGCCCCAGCACGACACAGCGAACGGCGGGCACTTTTTTTCGAACGATTTTCATCGCGTTGAGCAACTGCCAGGAACCGCGGATCGTGCCGAAGGTTCCCTGATGCAATACCACGGGACCATCGCCGATGCGCGCACGGATGGCATCCGGAACTTCGGTGCAGCGGGGCTGTACATGATTTGAGTTTATGACCACGGTTCGCGGTGTGCGAAGTCCATCCCACTCGAAGGCGAAACTCTCCCGCGTGAGGATGATGTGATCGGTAAAGCGCGCCATGCCCCGCATCACGCGGCGCGTGAGCCAGACAACGCCCTCGCGCATGAAGGAAGGAAAAAACTTCGCAAACTCCGTGGGCACGTGCTCGTGCATGTCAAAAACGACGCGGCAACGTTGCGTGCACTTGACCATCAGGGCCGCCGCCCACGATTCCGGCTCGGGCGCGATGTACAAGTCCGCGCGCTCCCGGAGACCCAGCCAGAACAGGCTAACGACCGCCCAAAGCCGTGCCAACTTCGATCCTGACGGCGCGATATAGCGAAACCGAATACCTTCGCGATCCGATCCGTCGAAGTCGCCGCGCGGGCAGATGGACACCACTTCGTATCCCGCAGCCACGAGCGACTTGCCCACTTTGTGGAACATGCGTTTGTCGAAGGGACCGTGGAGAACATTGAGCATGCAGATCTTCACGGGGTGGGTTCCGTGGGATTCGACGAACAGGACCGATAGGACGGATTATTCCCCCCCGCTGTCGAAGATGCGCCCAGGGCGGTCGGTGGGGTGATCCCTCCCCGCGCCGACGCCATCGCCTCCAGCGCGATTCGCGTCGCGCGAAGCCCATGCGCCGCCGAAACCTCCAGCGGCTCCTCGCCACGCACGGCGCGAATGAAATTCTGCAGTAAACCCAAAGTCCCTTTGTCCTCCCGGCCGGACTTGACGCTCTTCCCCGGCAGGCCATCAAAGCGCACACCGCGAAAATCGTCGATACAGACCGATGCACCGCCACCGTAGACCTCGATACGTTCCTTTCCCGAGGCAAGCGCGCCTGTGGTGCAATAGACTACGGTCGCCAACGATCCGTCGGGAAATCGCAAAAGCGTTGTGAGGTCATTCCAATCGGGGGCATTGCCCGCCGCCTGGGCCGTGATCGAAATGGGATCGGCTTCGAACAGCCAGCAGCAGAAGTCGAAAAAATGAACCGCCTCGCCAAGAATGCGTCCACCGCCTTCTTCGGGATCGAGCGACCAGTGATCCGCCGGGCGCGGCCCCGCATTGCATCGGTAGAGCACTTGCTTTGGCCCCGCCACCTTGGCCAGGGCCGCTTTCGCGGCACGGGCGTGAGGCGAAAAGACTCGGTTGAAGCCCACACTCACGAGCAGGCCCGTCTCCGCAGCCTTGACGCGGATCGCCTCGCAATCCGACACCGTCAGGGCCATCGGCTTCTCCACGAAGACATGCTTGCCCGCATCGAGGGCTGCCAGGGCGTGCGTGGCGTGAAGATTGTGCCGCGTGGCAATAACGACCGCATGGATCTTCGGATCGGCCAGAATCGCATTGAAATCAGTCGTGCAATAGCGCGCGCCGAAGCGGTCGGCCGCCTGCTTTACCGAACTCCCCGTGCGTGCGGCCACGGCCTCCAGATGACAACCGTCGATGCGTTGGAGATTCGGCAGATGGACGGCCTGGGCAAAGGCGCCCGTGCCGATGACGGCTACGCCGATGCTGCCCGAGGGGGGATTGAGGGTTCGGAGATTGAGCACGGGATTGGGCAATGCCCTCACGGCTGCGAAGTCCTCTGTGCCAACCACCTCCCAGCCTGCATTTACGCGCCCGTCCGCACTGCATGCGTCTCCCCCCCCTTCCTCCACGCATGCGTTTGCCCCCATTACCTCCACGCATGCGTTTACTCCCCCTTCCCCCCCGCATGCGTTTACCCCCTCTTTCCCCCCGCGTGCGGGGGGGGAGGGGGGGTAAACGCCCCGGCGCTCTTCGCTTGCAACAGGGTAGCGCAGCAGTACCGCAATAGTATCCCCATCGCCCTTCGTGACCGCTTCATAGGCACGCGCGGCATCATCGATAGATTCGACGCGCGACACCAGCGGCGCAACCTTCACCTTCCCCTCCGCCACCATGCGCAGAAACTCCGCCATGTTGCGTCCCTCGGTCCAGCGCACATGGCCGATGGGATAATCCAGTCCTTTCTCTTCGTAGCCCGTGTCATAGCGGCCCGGACCATAAGAGCAGGACAGAGAAAAATCGACTTCCTTCCGAAAAAGCCCCTCGCGCTCCAGGTGCATGCCCACCGCGCCTACGACCGATACACGCCCGCGCGGTCGGCACAGATCGATGGCCTGGTTTGCGATGGCGCTGTCTTTCGACGCGGCGCACACAATGACCGCGTCCGCGCCATAGCCACCGGTCCAATCGTGGACGGTGGCGCCAAGTTCGTCCGGCGCGCAGGCCGCTTCGATACCCAACCCCAATCCGAGGGCGCAACGCGAAGCCACAGGGTCGCAGCCGATCACGCGACAACCGGCGGCACGGGCGATTTGCGCCGCGAGCAAGCCCACGAGGCCCAGCCCAATCACCACAATCGTCTCGCCAAAGGTCGGCTGCGCGCGACGTACGCCTTGCATGGCGATCGCGCCCAGGGCCACGAAAGCGCCCGCGTCAAAATTCACACCATCCGGCAAGGGGGTGAGCAGTTGATGGGGTACGGCGTTGTACTCCCCATGGCAGGCATACCCCACGCCCGCGCAAGCCACCCAATCCCCCACGCGAAAGCCCGGCGCCTCAGCGCCGCAGGCCACGATCACGCCCGAGGTGCTGTAGCCCGGCGCCTGAAATTCGAGGAGTTTGCCGCGCACGATATCGATCGTGCCCTTCACCCCCACGCTGGCCAGCTTCCGCTTCACCTTCTCAACATTCAGCGGATCTTTGGCCTTTTTCAGCGCGTAGGCGGCCGTCCCGCCGCTGGAAACAAAGGAAGACTCCGTGCCAGAGCTGATCAGGGAATAGTGCACCTGTACAAGCGCCATCCCCGGCCCGATGGCGGGCGGCGGCACCGTCTCCAGATGCACCTTGCCCCCCTTGACCAGCACTTGCTTCATGCGCGATGTCCCTCATTCCCGATAGCGGCGTGTGACGGGGCACATGGTACGTGGAGCGGGCGTGGGGATGCAAAAGAGCCGAGATTGCCCATGGCCCAAGAATTCGGCGCTCAGGTCATCCGCGTTTTCAGTGGATGCTGACTGTTCACGCGTTCCAGTCAGGCCCGGCGGGAAAGCGCTGGGCCAGCCCCGAACATCCCCACTTCCATTCTTCTTTCTCCCTTCACAATTCCCCAATCCCCCACCCGTGTGCTACAGTGCTCGCAGACCCTACGCACGACAATCAAGGACAGCAAGGAGTCCCCAATGCATATGACACGCGCCATCATCACGCTCTCTTTGAGCTTGACCGCCACCATCGCCCTCGCCGCCCCACCGCGACCGGAGCCACCCGTGCGCGAACCCTCGGTCCCCGCGACGGAGCTGCCCGACGGCGCGGTGCCGCCCTCGGACGCGAACGGCAACTTCATCATCGGCCCGACCCACGCCCCCGCGCCGGAGATGGTCGTGCAGGAGGGCGTGCCCAAGGGCACGATTCACGAACTCACCATGCGCTCGGAGGACAGCAAGATCTACCCCGGCATCGCGCGGGAGAAGGACACCTTCGGCGCACCCGACCCCGAGAACAAGGCCAAGCTCATCGTCACCACGAGCCACCCCGCGCCCTACGTGCGCAAGGTCGCGGTCTATGTGCCCGCAGGCTACACGCCCGGCATCGAGGCCCCCTTCATCGTCGGCGCTGACGGCCCCGACACCATGCTCTTCACCGCCCTGGACAATCTCATCGCCCAGAAGCGCGTCCCCGCCATGGTGGCCATCTCCATCGGCAACGGCAGCGGCGACGCCCAGGGCAGCCAGCGCGGCTTGGAGTACGACACCATGTCCGGCCTCTACGCCGAGTTCGTGGAAACCGAAGTGCTCCCCCTCGTCGAGCGCGAGTGCAACGTGACCCTCACGCGCGATCCGGACAAACGCGCCACCATGGGCTGCAGTTCCGGCGGCTCCTGCGCCATGATCATGGCCTGGTACCGCCCCGACCTCTACCGCCGCGTCCTCACCTTCTCCGGCACCTACGTGAACCAGCAATGGCCCTGGAACCCCGAAACCCCCATGGGCGCCTGGGGCTTCCACGAGACCCTCATCCCCCAGAGCGAGAAAAAGCCCCTCCGCATCTGGATGCACGTCGGCGACAAAGACCTCCTCAATCCCAATGTCCAGCGCGACGACATGCACGACTGGGTCGAAGCCAACAACCGCATGGCCCAGGCCCTCGCCGCCAAAGGCTACGACTACCAGTACGTCTTCGCGAAGAACGCGAAGCACTGCGAAGGCATCGTGAAAGAACAGTTGCTCCCCACGGCACTGGAGTATGTGTGGATGGGGTATGGGGGCTGACGCGCATCAAGGGACTGACACGCTGCAGCACCCCGGTAGCAAGCTCAACCTTTCGAACCTATTGCAGCCTCCACCGAAGGAAGTACATCCCATTCGGCGTGGCTGTACCGATCCGTCAGGGTCGCGACCGCGATGGAGAAGACAACGTGAAAATCATCACAGAGACCGAGAATCTGGTCGTACAACTTGCGGACTGGAAGGGCGAGACAGCTCAGCTATGGAGCTTTACATGTTCCCATGATTTCTTGATTTACCGCTTGACCAAGGGCGGAATGGGGAATTTGAAAAAGACGTTCTTATGTTTCGCAGGCTGTGAGGAAATTTCTACGCCGACGGCAACGACTATTGAAGACGTGGAGCATTTCGCCATTGATAAGGACATGAAATGCTTTCGTTCGGGGAAGATTTCGATCATTCACGAGTGGTGGAGTTTGCAGGATAAGGAGCCCAACCGGTAGAGCTCGGCAGCGATGTAGCGACAGCGATTTGTCAACGTTGCGGCCCGAAGGGCCAGTGCAGCTTTCAGCCCCAGGCAACGCCTGGGGTCCGAAGACCTCCCCCATAATTCGCCCTGAAAGGGCAATGCAGCGGGCGCGTCAGGAACGTACAAGAATCAAACTGCGCTGCCCTTTCAGGGCGGTCTGAATATTCGATCGGCACTCCCTGGGCGTTGCCCAGGGCTGAGAACTGGATTGGCCCTTCAGGCCGAAAAACGCATAAAGTCACATCAAGCCCTCAAAACACCCAGGGAGCAACGCCATGTCCGACAAACCATTCAAACCCGCCTTCGACGAAGACCACGCCGCATCCTATGACCAGCGCTTCGCCCGACTTGCCCCATTTAAGGACGCCCTCCACCTCGCGATGCACGGTCTGCTCGCCGAACTCCCCGCAGACGCCCGCATCCTCTGCGTCGGCGCGGGTACCGGCGCGGAGCTCCTCTACCTCGCCAAGGCTTTCCCCGGCTGGACCTTCACCCTCGTCGAACCCGCGCCCGCCATGCTCAAGCGTTGCCGTGAAAAAGCCGCCGAGGCCGGCATCGAAGTCCGCTGCACCTTCCACGAGGGCTACCTCGACGCCCTCCCCCACGCCGATGCCTTCGACGCCGCCACCTCCATCCTCGTGTCCCAGTTCGTGCTGATGCGCCAGAAGCGCGTTAACTTCTTCCAGGACATCGCCGAACGCCTTGCGCCCGGAGGCCACCTCGTCACCGCCGACCTCGCCGGCGAGCCCGGCTCCACCCCCTGGGAGGCCTGGATGGCCCTCCTCAAGTACAACGACTTCGACGACGAACAGATCGTCCAATACCGAAACGCCCTGAAAGAACACGTCGCCGTCCGCCCAGCGGACGAAGTGGCCGCCATCATCGCCGAAGGCGGCTTCGACGCGCCGGCGTTGGTGTGCCAGACGCTGCTGATACACATGTGGCACGCGCGTAAAGGCTTTTGAAAGTGACTTTACGTCAAACGAACGATCTGTTCTCCCCGGATTAACGTCACGATGTCGCGCTGCAATAGCGACGTGTCGGCTGAGATTGTCGAAGACACCGACGACGACAACGGTCCCACGCTCAGATCTCCAGCGATACTTGGGTCTCTCGCCCCGGTTCGACGACCACCGTTTCCGGCACAGCCACACTCTCTTCCCCTGGTTCGATTACTTCAACCTTCAGTTCGCCCTCCGGCAAGTTCTCAAACAAGCAACTCCCGTTCTCATCCGTCTTCCCCGTCGCTGTACTTGTTCCGCCCGACAGCGCGACATAGGTATCGGCCACCGGTTCCCCATCGCGCGTCACGATAACCGCTACCGAGCCTCCGGCATAAAGCACAATGTCTTCCAATTGATCCACGCCCACCGGTGGAGACGCCACCGCGCCCGTGCCCGCTTCAGGATGGTGCGCGCTGATGACCGGGTTCAACGCCGGATCCATCGAAGGTATCTCAAAGGTCCCATCGGGTCCCGAGGTAGCCAGGGTGCTTCCATGCGCCTGCTGCGGCCGCAGGGGTCCATCGCCCGCAAGGATTGCCGCCCCGGAAACCGGCTGGCCGCTCGTGGACACCACGCGCCCCCGCCAGAGTCCCGCCGCCTCCAGCGTTACCACGATATCCTCAATAGGATCGCCCGGATGGACCGCTCCAACGCGCGTTTCCGCGGTTGCAAAGCCCGTGGCCCGCGTGACCAGTCGATAGGTTCCAATTCCCACTTGCAGGTCGAAAGCGCCCTCCGCGTCAAACACCGATTTCGATACCTGGGCAGCATCGAATCCACCGCCAGCGGGCACCGCGCTAATGTCGAATCGCGTCACCGGTTGTCCCGCAGCGTCCACCACGTGTCCGCGAATCTGGGGCTGCGCTTCCAGGACGATCTCCAAGCCTGATGTATCTCCCATGATATCCGACACCCAAGCGGAGCCAAAGCCGGGAGCACTTCCGCTCACGGTATAGGCGCCCTGGGGCAACTCTGTAAATGCAAAGGCCCCGTCGACCGCGCTCCGTTCGTTCGCCATGGAAGTTCGACCCCGCTCTTCCTGAACCATCAGGTCCAAGTTGGCTTCCAAACCGCGCCCGTCTCCATCGGTGACCCGACCCGATATGGATATGGTCGGGCCCAACTCATAAACCAGTCGAACGTTTTTTAAATGCTGCCCCGAGCGCAATTCGACCGATTGGAGTTCCTGCGACGGGCCGTTTCCCGCACGGGCGCTGAGCATGTGCCTGCCTGGTGCGACGCCCGCGATGACAAAGCGCCCCTGCGCATCCGTGGTCGCGCCTGGAACCGACGGCGAAGCCTTCTGCTCTGGCACAACGGCTACCCGGCCGACGAGGGGACGCCCGCGCGTGTCGACGAGCACGCCCGCGATTACCGCACTCTGGTCGATGGTTAGAATCAGGTCCAGCCCGTGGAGGCCGGTCTCGGGCACGAGGAGGGGACCCAGGGGCTCGCTGCTCATCGTGGCCGTACTGGCGTACAGCGTTATCTCCCTCCCCGCATTGGCGTTTGGTATAACGAATTCCCCTTCCGCATCACTTACGTGGAGGCTCATCGATGGCGTACCGTTGGCGGTAACTCGCGCTCCGGCTTGGGGTTCTCCCGTGGCGGTGAGCACGCGTCCGCTGACGATAATGCCTGATTCAAAACTGAAATCGACCCCTTCCAGCCTGGTACCCGCGTTCACGATCACCGTGGCGGAGGCGGGTGTGCTGGAAGAATACGCGCGTTGCTTTTCAGGCTGAACCACGTAGGTGCCCGAACTGAGCCCGCCGATAGCATAGTGGCCCGTACCATCGCAGATCGCGGTAACGGCGGCAGCTTCCATGGCACCCTCGCGCCGGATCTCGATCTCGGCTTCGGGAATGCCTTCACCCGTATCGGCCACCCATACACGCCCCTCCACAATGCCTCCCGGTTGAAGGCGCAACTCGAGGTCGCCGATACGCTTGCTCGCCACCGTCAAGGAGAGCGGATCGCCGTCGAGGGCAAGCGTCCCAGTTGCTTCCCGCACGCCCAACGTGTAGGAGCCAGGGGCCAGCGCGGCAAAGTGGAAGTAGCCCGCTCCGTCGCACACCACTTCCATTCCGGGGCCGCGGACCGCCTCATCTTCCACCCGAACTACCGCTCCCGCCGCAGGCTCCAGCGAAGGCTCAACCAGCACGTGGCCGTCCACCGAAACACCTTGGCCCAATGCTATCCGCGCATCCAATTTACCGGTCTTGATCGGAGGAGAAAGCGTGGGGGCAAATCCAGGCGCGACGACATGAATCGACCACGCTCCCGGTTCGAGCGACTCAAAAAGAAAAGTCCCGTCGGCACCAATCTCTTCAGCCAGACCGCGCCAAATGCCGACTTTGTTGCTCTTGCCGTCGAGCAGCAACGGATAGAGCCTCCCGGCGGTCACCGGCTCTCCCCCAGGCCCGACGACGGTCCCACCGAGGGGCGTGGCCAGATGCAGGACGAGCGTCACATCCGCGAATGGCCGCGCGCCCATCAATCGACAAGTAGAGGCCCCTCTGTAATCATCCGACACGGCCACAATCGCGTAACCCCCGAAGGGCAAGTCGCTGAACTCGAATTGCCCGGTTTCCACGCTTGTCGTCTCAAAAGAAGGAGCTTTTTCGGGCGGCTGCTCCTCGTTGGTCAGGTAAAGGGCACGCACCTCCGCCGCGTCCGCAGGCGTACCGTCGCTTTGATAGACGCGTCCCATGATTTTGCCCGGCCCCGTGGTAAGAACCTTTTCCACCCGCGCGATGGCTTTTCCCTGATCAAGAATCGGACGGGACGTCGCAGACGATTCCTTCGCTACTTTCGGGCGATCACTCATGTCCGGTGCAGCCACAGTAGGCTCGGTGCGAGAACAACCGCGCCAAGCCATGGTGGAAACTGCGACCAACAATATCAAAGCGAGTACAACGTTGAGGGCCTTCATCTTCCGATACCCGCACAACATGGGACGGCCATCCGGATGTAGCTGTGGAATGTCACAATGTCACAAGATCGCGGTAATAAAGTTGCGTTCATAGAAGCCCCGATGTCGTTAGTGGCTCAATAGATCGTGAGCCTTTTCGTACTGCCCGACCGCGTTCAGGCTGACAGAAAGTCTGTTTATTGTCAATCGGTTTTTCATTTTCTGGGACCGTCCACACACGCCCCGGTCGAACGTGCTACACTGAGTTCGGTCGGCACGATGGATCGCCACCGTCCAGGGTTCAGACCGCGACGGTAGACTATTGAAAGGTTAAGATCATGCGTAACATCTCAAAGGGCTTTTACCTCTGCGGACTGGGTCTCATCTTCGCATCCCTCGTCGCGTCCGGCTGCGCGACCCGTGACGCGAAGCGCAATGACGAAACGTACAAGCGCCCAACACAGGCCGAAAAGCAGCAGACGGAACCCTCGACCGGGAAATAGTTCAGAGGAGCTGGTTTTCTCATGAGATGGCGAATCAATCCACACGCCATAGTGTTCGCGTGCCTGTTGGCCGTGTTCACGCCCTTGACGTTTCTGATTACCAATTCAGGCGTGGATGACGGGCCCGGTCATGGCGCTCGTGTTATCCAGAC
>JBHEKR010000199.1:0-28453 GCA_041859365.1 Candidatus Hydrogenedentales bacterium | reverse complement strand
AACCATGCTGGTGGAGAAGCTCGCGGAAATTCTCCCCGGTGATCTGAACGGTTTCCAGTTCTACGATTCCGGCACCACCGCCGTCGAAGCGGGAATCCGCGTGCTCCGCGCGGTGACGAAGAAGAACGAGACCCTGTCGTGTTTCTACGACTACCACGGCAAGACCTACGGCGCCGTGTCCCACGGGCACATCCGCTCCCACGTCTACGGCGCCGTCCGCGCGCCGGGCGTCCACATGCTGCCGCGTCCCGATCTTTATCGCCCCATGTGGATGAAGCCGGATGGCAGCATCGACACGGACGGCTACATCAACTTTTACCGCGAATACATCGACAAAGGCACGGTCCACGACGTGGCCGGGTGGGTGCTCGAGCCCATCCAGGGGTGGGGCGGAACCATCATGCCGCCGGATGACTTCTTCCCAAAACTCCGCAAGCTCTGCGACGAACTGGGCATCCTTCTCATGGCCGACGAAGTCCTCACGAGCTGGGGCCGTACCGGCAAATGGCTCTGCATGGAGCACTACGACACCATCCCCGACATCGTCACCATCGGCAAGGGCTTCGGCAACGGCTTCCCTGTCACCTGTGTGGCGGTGCGTGAGCCCTATAAAGAAGCCTTCGAGGCCATCTCCGCCTCCAGCAGCTATGGCGGCAATCCCATGGCCTGCGCGGCGGCGCTGGCGTCCACGGAAGTCATCGAAGAGGAGGGCCTGCTGGCACACGCCGAGCGTCTCGGCGATATCGCCAACGAACGCATGGCGAAGATGAAGGCGGAGCACAAGATCATCGGCGACGTGCGCGCGAAGGGCTGCCTCATGGGCATTGAGCTGGTTAAAGATCGCGACAAGAAGACGCCCTTCGACAAGGCAGGCGAACTGGTCTATCAGAAGGCCTTCGCCAAGGGCCTCGCGTGGATTCCCGCGGGCCACATTCTCCGCATGAGCCCCCCCATCGTGATGAACGAAGAAACGCTGCTGAAGGGCCTCGACATCATCGACGAAGCCATCGGCGAGACGCAGAAGGAACTGATGGGATGAGCGACAAGGTCTACGGTGTCGGTGTGGTCGGCTGGGGCTTCATGGGCAAGACCCACACCTTCGGCTACCACACGATTCCCTTCTTCTACAGCGAGCCGCCCATCAACTTCGCGCTCAAGGGCGTGTGCGTGCGCCGCCCCGAGACCCTCGACGCGGCGGTTCGCGAAGGGAAGTTCGAGTTCGGCACAACGGACTACGACGCGCTGCTCTCCCGCGACGACATCGACATCATCCACGTCTGCACGCCCAACAACCTCCACCGCGACCAGGTGGTGAAGGCGGCGGAGGCGGGCAAGCACATCTACTGCGACAAGCCCCTCGGCAGCAGCTACACCGAGTGCCAGGATATGGTCGCGGCGCTGGTGAACTCCTCGCCGAAGATCGTGACCCAGGTGGCGCTCCAGTATCGGTTCTACCCCTGCACGATGCGTGCGAAGCAGATTGTGGACTCGGGCTTTCTTGGCAAGATTTACAGCTTCCGTGCGAGCTACCTCCACGCGAGTTCCGCCGATCCCAACAAGCCCCTGAAGTGGAGGCTCGACAAAGAGAAGGGCGGTGGCGGTGTGCTCTACGACCTCGGCAGCCACGTCCTCGATCTGGTCAATTTCCTTGCGGGCCCGCCCGCGAAGATTTTCTGCGAAACCCACACGGCGGTCGCGGAGCGTATGCACCCCGAGACCGGCAAGATGACCAAGGTGGAGACGGACGACCTGGCGCTGTTGCTCGTGCGCACGAAAGATGGCGCCCTGGGCAGCGTGGAGGCCACGAAGATCGCCACCGGCGCCAACGACGAGCTGCGCGTAGAAATCCACGGCGAAAAAGGCGCGCTGCGTTTCAATCTGATGGACCCGAACTGGCTGGAGGTCTACGACACCCGCGATGCGGGCTCGCCCATCGGCGGCGACCGGGGCTACAAGAAGATCGAGACCGTCAGCCGCTACCCCGAGCCCGGTGGCTTGTTCCCCGCACCCGCGTGCAACGTGGGCTGGCTCCGCTCCCACGTGGCCTGTCTCCATAATTTCCTGTCGGCGATTGGCGGCAAGGCCGAGGCGCACCTCACGATTCCCGGTGCGGCGGAGCTCCAGCGCCACCTCGATGCCGCCTATAAATCCGCCGACACCGGCGAGTGGCAGGTGTTGTGAGAGGACCTGCGAAGGGAATGTGGCAATCCGCCTGAGGCGGATCCCGGCTGTGATTTGTCGACCGAAGGCCAGCATTTGCGATGTTGAGTATTCAGTGCTCATCGCGATTTCGTCCTGAAGAAATCCGAATTTGCCCGTCTCCCCTCCGTATCCTGACGGCCGCCTCCCACACCGGCGAGGGACGCTCCGTCCAAGTGCTGTTTTCCTCCTCTCCACGGTAGAACGGAGTGCAGCCGTTGGCCGCCGTCATGGAAAGGCGGACGAATCGAAGAGGATGGGTCATCGCTCCAAACTCGGCCAGAAGCGTCTTGGAATTCCGCCCGAAGTATTGTAAACTCTTTACAAGCTTGGGTGGTGAAGAGGATCGTCGTGGATCGTGGCGATGAGCGCTCGAACGTGCAGTCGGGCCGCTTGGAAGTTCCTCTCCTGAATGGACGGGCACAAGACATGGGAGTTCAGTGTGGTTGAGCCCGAGATCTTTTCGTGCGGTGGGGCTTCCTTCGCCCCTGCGCACATACTTACCGCTGCTGCCTTCTGGGGAGAGTTGGACGAGCACTATGTGGAGTCGAGAGGACGCCGTCTGGCTCTTAAGCGTGCCAGGGAGGAGGGCATCGAGATATCGGATGAGGAACTTCAGGCCCGCTCGGAGCGATTCCGACGCGAATTCGGATTGCGGACCGCCCGCGCGACAGAGATCTGGATGGCCGCGCGGGGCGTGACCGTCGATGCCTTCACAGACTTTCTGGAGCGTGATGCGGCCCTCGCGATGCTCGGCGGAGATTCCGCAAGTACGAGCCGAAAGCACCCCGCCCGCGACCAAGAGACCATGGCCGTGCTTTGGTCCGACGCCGTGTTTACCGGCGCGGGCGACGTCTGGAGCAGGCGTCTGGCCGTGCGCGCTGCGGCCGCCCGCGATGTGGCGGAAGGCGCCGGAATTCCCGCATCAATCTTCGATACCCTCGGTGGAGACGTGAACGACGGCATGCTGCCGTGGCTCGAATACTTCGGGCTGGATGCCGCCTGGTTCACCCGGCTGCGCGTGATCGATGCGGCCTTTGCCCATTTTTCCAGCGTAGTGCAGACCCCCGCCAGGCTCGAATCCGCACTGAGGGCACGGTGGGACGCCCTCATCGCCCTCGAATTGGAGCTGAGCGGATTCCCCACGGATTCTGCGGCGCGGGAAGCCTTGCTCTGCGTGACGGAAGATGGCATGTCGTTGGACGATATTTGCCGGGAAGCCGGTGGGCACTACAATAAGGGGGCCTTGCTCCTGGGAGAGCTTCCGGCCGCAGTACGGGCGCAGGCCCTTTCCACGCCCGTCGGCTCCATGCTTCCCGTATTTCCATGGGGCGAGCGCATGGTGCTGTGCCGCCTGCTCGGGAAATCCGAGCCCAGTCTCGACGACCCCCGCGTAAATGAAGTGCTTCGTGCCACCGTGCTCGACGAAGCGCTCCAACCTTTATTGAAGCGCCATATAGCCTGGCCCGTGGGCGGTGGCGAATGAGCGATGACCGGGACGAGATAATCGCGAGACTCAACCTCCTCGAGTTCTTTCCACCGAAAGCCCGGGAGCGGGTCGCCGCATGCTGCCGCACCGTGCACTATAAATTCGGCGAGGTCATTGTCCGTGAGGGCGATCCGGGTGATGCTTATTACATCCTTGTCGAGGGAAGGGCGCGGGTGTTCAAGCGCGGAGACAATGGGGAAGAGATTCCGCTGAACATGCTACGCCCCGGTGACGAATTCGGCGAGATGGCGTTGCTGGAAGAAGGAACGCGCACCGCCAGCGTCCGCTGCAGCAGCGACGTCAAGCTGTTCTGTCTCGGGCGCGCGGACTTCCACCGTATTCTGGCGGAAGAGCCGGAGTTGCGTCACTTCCAGCAACTCCGTATCCGCTATCGCAAGGTCCACAACTTTCTTCGCGAGACCTCGGGCTTCGGAAAGCTCCCCGGGCCGGCCCTTCAGGCCTTTCTGGAGCGCCTGTCTCCCGTTTCATTTGCGCGGGGAGAGTTTATCGTTCGCCAGGACGAAAATTCCCACGAGTTCTACATTATTGAAGAGGGTCGGGTGCACATCTACCTTCACGAAGGCCAGGTGCGACGGAGTGTCGCCTTCTGCCGCGCGGGGGATTACTTCGGGGAGCTCTCCGCCATTCGCGGCGTGCCCCGGGCGGCCACCGCCGAGGCCGTGACGGATTGCCGCCTGCTCTCCATCAGCCGCGAAGCGCTGCTGGAGTTGATGGAGACCTATCCGGAGTTCCGCCAGGCCATCGAAGCCAGAATGGCTTCCTACTCCTATCGCGATGAAGCCAAAGTGCCCCTCGATTTTTCCCAGGAGCTTCTCCCCGCTTCCGTCGCGGGCCGGCCCCTGGAGATCGATGTCGTCGCGGCGCCTTCGGCAGTCAAAGGTCCGTGGAAGGGTTCCGCGCCCGCAGCGCGTGGCCGTGGGCGACGGTGGGGGAGACGGGTACCCTTCATTCGCCAGGTGGACGCCATGGATTGCGGTGCGGCCGCCCTGGGCATGATCTGCCGCTACTTCGGCCGGCGGGTAAGCCTGCCGCGCATCCGACAGCTCGCCCACACGGCACTGGACGGCACCAGCCTCAAGTCCATCGTCGGCGCGGCCAATGAGTTGGGTCTGGCGGCCCGCGCGGTGAAGTGCGGTCCGGACGATCTGGGCAACCTCTCCATGCCGGCCATCGCTCACTGGGAGGGAAACCACTGGATCGTTGTTGCGCGCGTCGGAAAACGGTACGTCGACATCGTGAATCCGGCCTCGGGCCCCGCGCGGGTTCCGCGCGCGGAATTCCTGGAGAAGTGGAGCGGCTATGCCGCCCTCTTCGACTATACGCCCGCCTTCGAGGACGCCCCGGAGGGCCAGCGTACCTGGGGCTGGGCCCTGGATTTCGTCAAGCCCTTCAGGTGGACCCTCGCCCAGATTTTGCTCCTCTCGCTGGTGACCAGTGCCCTCCAGTTGCTCCTGCCGGTATTCACCCAGGTCATCGTGGACCGCGTCGTGGTGGATCGCGATCTGGAAACACTCCATGTCATGGTGGGCGCCATGATCGTCGCGCTGGGATTCATGTTGGGCGCCAACGTGCTCCAGCGCTTCATGCTGAGTTTCGCCGCCGTCCACATCGACGCATCAATCCTAGATCACCTGACGCGCAGCATGCTCGCCCTGCCCATGAGCTACTTCAACAACCGGCGTATCGGCGATATACAGCGGAGACTCGCCGGTGCCCGGCAGGTCCGGGAGTTTATCGTGCACAGTGGGCTGATGGGGTTGCTCTCCATCGTGCAACTGGCCGCTTACCTGTCCCTCATGGGCGCCTACAGCGCGACCTTGCTGCTCGTATTTCTTGCCACCGTGCCTTTCTACATGGGACTCATGTATTTCTCCCGACGCATGCTCCGCCCCCTGTTCAACCGTATCGAAGAGAGCTTTGGGCGCTACCAGTCCCACCAGATAGATTCCATCCGCGGCATCGAGGCCGTGAAGGCGAGCGCGGGCGAACAGCAGTTCCGGGATCGCATGCTGAATGAGTTCCTCGGACTGGCGCGCACCCAGTTCAAGAGCAATTTCACCATCATGTTCTACGAGAGCGCCGTCCAGGCCGTCAGCTATCTTTCCACCGTGCTTTTCCTCTGGGCCGGAGCGCACATGGTCATGCAAGGTCAGATCACCATCGGCGGTTTTGTCGCCTTCAACGCCTTGGTGGCCATGACCTACAGTCCCATCCTCACCGTGCTCAATCTCTGGGACGAATTCCAGATGTCCGGCGTGCTCATGAACCGGGTGAACGACATCTTCGAGTTCGAACCGGAGCAGGGCCGCGACCGCAGCCACCTGAAGCCCGTCACCTCACTCGAAGGTCGGGTCGAATTGCGCGGTGTCCACTTCCACTACGGCGGTGAGGGCAGCCCGCCCATTCTGAACAGCATCAATCTCGATATTCCCCCGGGCCGTACCCTCGCCGTAGTCGGGCGCAGCGGCTCGGGAAAGACCACCCTGGTCAAGCTCCTGGCGGGACTCCTGGAACCCACTTCGGGCACCCTGCTCTTCGACGGCGTGGACATGAAGACCCTCAACTTTCGCGACCTGCGCCAGCACATTGGACTGGTGCTGCAGGACAATTACGTCTTCGACGGCACCATCCTGGAAAATATTGCTCTGGGCGATCCCGAGCCCGATATCCACCGCGCCTCCTGGGCCGCTGAGGCCGCCAACGCCCACGACTTCATCGCACGCTTTCCCCTGGGCTACGAAACCCGCGTCGGCGAGACGGGTATCGCCATCTCCGGGGGCCAGCGTCAGCGGATCGCCATCGCCAGGGCCATCTACAACAATCCGCCCATCTTGATCTTCGACGAGGCCACCAGTGCCCTCGACAGCGAATCGGAACGGGCGATTCAGGAGAACCTGACGCGCATCCTGTCCAACCGGACCGCCGTGGTAATCGCGCACCGCCTGAGCACCATACGCAACGCCGATCTCATCGTGGTGCTCGAGAAGGGCGAAGTGGCGGAGACCGGCACCCACGATGAATTGATTGCCCGCAAAGGACTCTACTTTTACCTCCACGGCCAGCAGATGGGATTCTAGCGTATGCCTGGACGCGAAAATAATCTGCAAATCCCCAAATCGGGAAAGGTCACCGAACTCTTTCCCTACGAGATGCCCTTTCGCGCTGCGCGCCTGATCGCGGCGCTCCTTATCATCTTCTTCGCGATTATCGCGGTCGCCTCCGTCCTCATAGACTATCCCGAGACCGTGACTGCGCCCTTCATCCTGTTGCCTGAATCCGGAGCCGATCCCATTCAGTCCCCCTTCGACGGCGTGGTGGAAGAAGTGCACGCGGTGGTCGGCGCCAACGTAGCGCGCGGAGAAATTCTCTACGTCGTCCGCTCTCCCCGTATTCAGGCATTGTCGGTAGAGCTCCGGGCGCTGGAAAGCGATCTCGAGTCCGTGACCCTCCAGAAGGCCGCCGCCGAAGGCACCTACAGTATCAACCGCGAGATTCAGGACGCGGAGATCGTCCGGCGCGAGAAGGAGGCCGAGTACCGGCAGCGCTACCTTGACGTGTACCGGGATGTGAACGACCGGATCGAGAAACTGGGGAAGGAGGGACTAAGCTCCTCCATTGAAGTGCTCACCCACCAGCTCGGCCATGCGGAGGCGCAGCGCGATGCCGCCCTCGCGAGTGAAGAATTCAAGATGGCTCAGCTTGCCATGAGTCGACTGGAAGCGGAGCATCACCAGGAGCAGGAGCGACTGGACAATGAAGCATCAAAACTCCGGGTGCAGATCGAAGGGCTGGCTGGCCAGCTCATGGAGGTCACCGGCGATTTGGCCCGTATATCCGCACCCTGTGACGGTACCCTCGTATCCGTCAACCGGCAGCGGGTAGGCGATGTCGTCTCTGTCGGGCAGGAACTGTGCCAGATCGCTCCGGTGGGCGCCCCGCCCCTGGCCCACCTGCAGCTCGAAGAACGTGGTATGGCCAAGCTGCGCGAGGGGCAGCCGGTCAAGCTGTTGTTCGAGGCATTCCCCTACCAGCGGTACGGCGTTATCGACGGCTCACTCACATGGTTGAGTCCCGCGACAATCACCACCGGGGGCGAGGCCCACTTCATTGCCCATGTGAAACCGTCCGCGTTGGAGATTGGCGGTCGCGGCGCCGCCCAGCCGCTGAAGGCCGGCATGCGCGGCGAAGCGCGGGTTCAGGTCGGACGCAGAACATTGATCGAATATGCCTTCGAACCCATTCGCCAGTTGCGCGAGAACATGCGTAGCCCGGGGGAGTGAGACCAAACAACGGCACACGAAGTCGAGGTGACTTCTCCAGGCCTCTGAAATGAGCGCCGGGGACGCCTGCCGCGCTTCGCGCCGCGTGCGTCCCCGGAACGACTCCCCGATTGTGCCTCAGTCTCTCCCGTGACCGCTGGCAATAAGATTATGTGGAACGCCGCTCAGCGCTCGTAACTCGTTCCATCAAGGCTGACCGAATCCTTGTGGATCGCGATGATTGACGCTTCTCGAACTTTCTGCACGGCGGGAAGCAACAGACCGATGCCACCTTTCACATGCTTCAATTCCTCTTCTGAGATGGTCCGGTCTTCTTGTAAATCGGAAATACTAATTTTGGCCATGTGCTGACCCTCCTCGGCAATGTTGCCGAATGTTCAATCCCTGAAATTCAAAAACCCTGCATGCCTGATGACTCTTGAGGACGGGCTGCTCAGCGGTCGAGAGAGATCCCGTCCAACTTCACGTTAAGCTTGTACGAGGAGAGCGACGTTGAATCCGTAACTTCCCCCTTGATGTCGCCCAGTTTCATGTAGGCAGGACCGCCCTTAACGTGCTTCAATTCGTCTTCCGTGATCGCAATGTCTTCCTTCAGGTCGGTAATCTCAATTCGTGCCATTGTGCTTCTCCTTGTTCATCGCCGCGAGCCGAAAATTGTCCTGTCCGGCCCATCGGGCGATTGCTGTCTGTTGCTGAATGGTCTCACGAGCGCCAACGGAGGCGTCGGAGGTGGTCTTCACTTTCCGCGTGTCGGCGATGTGCCCTGGGCCGCGTTGCCAAAGATTCCCGCAAAGGGCGAGGCCGATTCCGGCTGCTCACCAAATAGCAGCTTTTCGCCGGCGCCACCAAGGATCACTTCGTCCCCATCAAGATCGTCAAGTCGAATCACGCGCTTGGGTGCTTTCGGGACTACTTCCAACTTTTCGATGTGCTCTTTATTTTCCATACGATGACCTCCTCAATTCGTCTTCATAAACTATATAAGCCAAGTTTGTGCCAGTTTTGCGACGATCCATAAGTGCCTTGAAATATTAAGCTTGCACGCCGGTCCGGCAATTCACACGCTTGGCTGGACTCGTTGCAAGCCCAATTCAATGCGGAATTCGCAGCCATGGTCCCAAAATCGGGCCGCTGAATTCCCCGCCCATTGCACATAAACACCAAAGGAAGCGGGGGCGTTACCGAACGTTTGTTCTGCAACGCCCCCGCGCGTCAACCCCGGTGGACCCTTATGCCGACTACCGCAACGCGCAGCATTTCTTCGCTGCAAGCCAGAATCTACGTTGCCAGTCAACCAACTACTCTACATCGCGTGAAATCCCGAGGGGACGCCAACGCGTCTTCGCCTGATCAGAAATGGCGTACAGCGCCTTCCAGTCAGCGCCCTACACCGCAGCGTACCGTATGCTGTAAGCCGATTCCGTGCCATGTGTGGGCCTGGAAGTGTAACGCCTATGTTCAATTGGAGTTGTGGGACCGCAAGTCCCGGGATTCGGCGCTCTGGGCCTTTCGTCGCGAAAGAAATGGGCGCCGAAACACGACCATGGTGCGGAAATGAGGCTATTCCAAGCTGTACTCCGTCAATTTTCGGTCCAGGGTGGAACGGCTAACCCCGAGGGCCT
Source organism: Candidatus Hydrogenedentales bacterium (assembly GCA_041859365.1). Lineage (GTDB taxonomy): Bacteria > Hydrogenedentota > Hydrogenedentia > Hydrogenedentales > JAEUWI01 > JAEUWI01. Next base: position 18,842 of record JBHEKR010000199.1, on the reverse strand, counting down.
TCGCCGTCTGGCGCTTGTTCCCTCCGTGACGGTGAAGCACCCATTCGATGTGTCGCTTTTCCGCTGCGCTTAACGACTCTTCCCCAGAAGATGGGGGAGCGACCGCTATCTCCCGTTTATCTTGTAAAGCTTCCTCAGTATCGGACGATACAAGATTCTCGAAATGGTCAAGCAGGATCGCTTCCCGCGTGATCACGTCGGATTCCATCAGCGCCACCGCAATATGGATGACCTGATTCAGCTCCCGCAAGTTGCCCGGCCAGGGATGTTCCATCAGACTCTCGAAGGCGTCCTCTTCTATCCCCGACACCGACTTGTTCATCACCCGGGCGGCCCGCACAATTTCCCGTCGAATCATACGCGGCAGGTCTTGGCGGCGTTCACGAAGCGGGGGCACGAACAGGGTGATCCCCTTGATGCGGTAAAACAAGTCCTGCCGGAACCTTCGGTTCGCCACAAACTCCTTCAGGGGATGGCACGTGGCGGTGATAAGGCGCACATCGGCGTGGAGCAGGCCCTCGCCTCCGAGGCGTTCAAATTCCCCCTCTTCCACCGCGCGCAGAATTTTCGCCTGGCCTGCGGTGGAAAGATCCGCGATCTCGTCGAGGAAGAGCGTACCGTGATGGGCCAACTCGAATTTGCCCTTGACCTGGCGGTCCGCACCGGTGAAGGCGCCCTTTTCATGGCCAAAGAGCTGGCTGTCGAGCAGCGTGTCGCTCAGCGCGGCCGCGTTGAAGGAGATATAAGGGCCCCGCGCCCGCAGGGAGGATTGGTGGATGGCCTGACTTATCACCGTCTTCCCGGTGCCCGACTCGCCCAGCACCAGTACGGGCAAGTCGGTGCGCGCGGCGAGTCGCGCCAAATGGAGACAGCGCTGCATCGGCTCATCCGCGCTCGTATAGTCATCCAGCGAGGCTTTTGCAGTGACGTGTTCCACACCCGTGTCCATGGGGTTCGTGCGGGGTCTAAGCTCGTTCATGAAGGGGAAACCGCCTCCGGGTCGGTCTGGTCCGGCTTCGTTCCGTCGCCCTTTTCCAGAATGCCGAAATCATAGAGGCGTCGAACCAGTCGGGGCTCCAGCCGGATGCGCGTTTCCTCACGAATCTCCTCCAGCACGGCATCGGTGGTTCGCCCGTCGAAATACCGCAGAAGTGAAAGGAGCACGGCGGGCGCCTGGATCGGCTCGGTGCAGGTCAGGGCCTGGATCGTGCTCCGCTGGTCGTCTTGCCTCAGCACATTATAGGGTGCGATGCACAAACGTTCCGGCACGCCGTCCGACCGCAAATCCTCGAACCGGGTGCCCAGCTCCAGATGAAAGAGCCGGGCGTCCATGCCCGCTATAGCTATGGCTTCCAGCGCGGAAAGGGATTCCACCCGCTCCGCGCAGGCGTTGTAAAAGTCGAGCTTGGATCCGGCCCAATGCGCCCACGCATCGCGGCGCAACGTGATTCGGTTCAGGTCGTTTACCCGTGGTTCGCCCACGGAAACCACCGCGTCCGGGCGCTCCAGCACCTCGGCGATGGCCCACCACGAAAGGGACCACTCGAGGCTGCCGAAAAGGCCCTGCACCGCCCGCCAGAAACGGGTCCCCGTGGATCCACGCCCATGCTTGCAGAACCACGTCGAGCACACGGAATTGCGCTGCTGCCAGATCCCGCACAGCGGACCGGTCTCGGAGTCCTTCTCAATCGCATAAGGGCACAACATCTCGGGATCGCGACCAAAGCCCTCCTTGTGGTGGTGCGCATAGATTGTCGCCCATTTCGCGGTGGGTTGCACCGCGCGCATCGTGGCCGTTCCCTGCGTGTTGCCTGGGTCTTCGATCATGGAACGGAGCGCGGCCCCGCCCGGATTGTCATTGGCCGCCGCCCGGCCCGCAAGGAAATTGGGAAGGTCGGGAAAGTACGTACAGCACTTTGTGGCGCGGTTGTAGAAACCCATGCCGCTGTCCAGGCGTACCGCCTGCTGGGAACACATGGCACAGTCGAGACACGTCGCCTCACGCTCTCGGGGAATCCCCGCCGGGAGAAGTTCCTCCACCCAGCGCTGGTAAAGCACGGGCAGTTGCTCAAACTCCTGTGCGTCCTGTGGATTGGCCATGAAAACCCTCCTGTCGCTCACGGTGAAAGGCGACCAGCGCCCCGCACCATGCCGTCATTCTGCGATTTTTCGGTTCAGCCAGTCTTCCACCGACAATTCGCGAATAAGCGCCTTCACAGCGGGACGCTCGGCAACGGTATCGGCACAGGTCTCGGCAATGTGATCGCGGGCCTTGCTGATCCGAATATTCTCCTCAAGATGCTTCTCCAGAACATCCGCCGTGATCCCATTGTTTCGCATCCAGGCCACCGTGTCACTGGCTTTGTGAAGGCCATTGACGGCGCGGTAGGCGTCCGCCGCCCGCTGCAGTTCTTCGGTCGTCGCCGAAAGGCCGGCATCGTCCGCCGCCTTCAGCAGGACTTTCCTGCGTACGACATTGGAAAGCGCTTCGGAGAAGCCCCCTTCAATGCGAAGGTAGGAAACCACGTCACCTACCGAAACCTCGAGCGCGCTTTTTCCCACTTCCGACATTGCAAATCTCCCTGTTGGCCCGCACGTCGCGGGCATTGCCTCTGGGAACGCGAGTAAAGCTGAGAAACGCCCGAGGCCCGCCCAGGCCACTTTCCTGCACGATAGTCTCAACATTCTCCCGCACTGTGCCAGTCGCCATTATGACCCAAGTCGCGATCGGATGCAATAGCCCATTCGCGGGACCGAGCCGATGTTCAGTGGAGGCCATCCCCAGCCGGGTGGAGCCATCGCTCCAGCGCGGCGGACACTTCGGTCGCCCGTACGGGCTTCGTAAGATAGTCGTTCATCCCCGCTTCGAGGCAGAGCTCCCGGTCGCCCTTCATCGCGTGGGCCGTCATGGCAACCACCGCAACGTCGCGGTTCCGGTTCGAGGCTTTCCCCTCCCTGATCATCCGGGTCGCCTGGAGCCCATCCAGCTCCGGCATCTGGCAGTCCATGAAGACCAGATCGTAATCCGATGCTCCCAGGGCGCGCAGCGCTTCGTGGCCGCTGTCCACCGTTTCGGCGAGATACCCCAGTTTCTCCAGTATCTTCGTTGCCACCATCCGATTCGTGGCGTTGTCATCCACCACCAGGATTCGCGCCTCTTTCTTGCGCGTTTCCGAGACCGTGTGGCGGGTCACCAGCGTCGGCGGGGTCTGATCCGAGGGCGCCTGGGTCTGGCCCAGAACCAGCCGCAGGCACCCCTGCAAATGGCTCTCGCGGATCGGCTTCACCAGATATCCGGAGAATCCAAGGGCATTTAATTCGGCGGCGTCGCCTTTCCGGCCCAGAAGCGCCATCGCAACCAATTTGCAGGTCGAATGGCCGGGAAGCTCCTGAATACGCCGACAAAGGCGGCCGTCGTCCGCATCCGGGAGATCGATTTCGATTAGCGCAACGTCAAATGACTCGCCCGACGCGGCGGCGTGGGAGACCAGTGTGATCGCCTGCTCGAAATCGGAAGCGCAGGCGTGCGCGCAACCCCACCGGTCCAGAAGCCCTTCAATGAGCGCCACGTTCGACTGCTGGTGGTCCACCACAAGCACCCGGAATCCCTCCAGTTCCGTCGCAGCCTGGGGTGCGGGTTGGCACTCGGCCTGCTTCTGAAATACCGCCGTGAACCAGAAGGTCGAACCGCTGCCTGCCACGCTTTCCAAGCCGACCTGTCCCCCCATCAGTTCGGCAAGCTGTCTGCAGATCGCCAGGCCCAGACCGGTCCCGCCATAATTTCGCGTCGTCGAAGCATCGGCCTGGGTGAACGGCGAAAACAGTTGCGCCCGCTTTTCCTCGGGTATGCCGATACCAGTATCCTTGAATTCGAAACGGATGGTTGCCGATGTTTCCGATTCGCCCTCCAGACCCGCCCGGATCGAGACCTCGCCTTCGTGGGTGAACTTCACCGCGTTGCCACCCAGGTTCAGCACGATTTGGCGCAAACGGCCCGGATCGCCCTGAAGAAGCGAGGGTAGCTCCGGGTCAATATGACAGGTTAATTGCAGCCCCTTCTGATGCGCCCGAAGGGCCAGCACTTCGACCGCATCCTCCAGGGTCACGCGCAGATCAAAATCGATGTGCTCCAAATCAAGTTTGCGCGCTTCAATCTTTGAGAAATCGAGAATATCGTCGATCAGTTCCAGGAGCGCCTGGGCGCTGTTGCGCACGATCTCCGCGTAATGGCGCTGTTCCGGGGAAAGCGTGGAATCCAGGAGCACGGTTGTCATACCCATCACACCGTTCATGGGCGTTCGAATTTCGTGGCTCATGTTGGCCAGAAACTCGCTCTTCGCCAGGTTGGCGCTCGCCGCCTCCTGCGCGAGGGACTTGGCGTAGGCCGTCGCCTCTTCCAGCTCCATGCGAAGACGTACATCCGCCGTGATGTCTTCGGTAACCATCATGATGCCCGCCACTTCACCCGCGCCGTCATACCAGGGGCGAACTTCCCACTTCAGAAACTGACTCCCGCCGTCCCGTCCCCAGGTGTCCTGGTCGTTGCGCTCCACGGCGCCCTTCAGGCACCGCGCGTGGACTTCGCGCCAGCGGGGCGGCAGGTCAGGGAATACCTCATAGTGGGACCGCCCGATGATGTTCTTGCCCACGAGGTCATAGTCGAGGTGCCATTGGTGACTGGCGGCCACATAGCGGATTTCACGGTCGAACATGGCTACCGCCACCGGGGCATGCTCCACAAAGGCCTCCAGCCGAGCCTGCTCTTCAGCGGCCAGACTTTCGAGCCGCTTGCGCTCTGAGATGTCCGAGTGCGTCCCGATGACGCGCAGAGGGTTGCCGCTTGCATTGCGCTCCACGATGCAGCCCCGATCCAGAATCCACTTGTAGGTCCCATCCTTGCAGCGCATGCGATGCTCATTGACGTACGCGGGTGTTTCACCCCGGAAATGGGCTTGGAGGTCGTCCAGCGCCCCGGCAAGATCGTCCGGGTGTACCCGAGACTCCCATTCCAAGAGCGAGCTCCCTATCTCGTCGTCTTCGTATCCGAGCATCCGCTTCCACTGGGGGGAAAAATAGACAACCGCCGTTCGTGCGTCCCAGTCCCACACGCCATCGCCCGCACCCTCCAGTGCAAATTGCCACCGGGCTTCGCTCTCGCGCAGGGCGCTTTCCACGAGCTTCTGCGCGGTGACGTCCACGGCGATGCCAAGGAAGCCGGTAATGGTCCCGGCATCCGATCGTATCGCGGTGACCACAAGCGATACCGTCAGCGTGGAGCCATCCTTTCGGACATAAGTCCATTCTCGAAGTTCGGAGCCTTCAACGCTGGGAATCGCGACGAAGACACCGAAACCGCTTACGTCATAGCCAAGCGCCGCATTCAGTTCTTTGCCCCGGGCGTTCACCTCTGCCTCGGAGTGAATTACGGCGGGCGTGCATCGGCCCACCATCTCCGCCTCGCTATAGCCGAGCATGCGCTCGGCTCCGCGATTGAACACCACAATAGTACCGTCCGGTGAGGTGGAAATGATCGAAACCTCCGAGGCCGCCTTCAGGATATCGCTCAACTGCTTCTGGGAGTTTCGGAGTTCCTCGGCGGCCCGCTTGCTCTCGGTCATGTCCACAATCTGCGAAATAAAATAGAGAGGGGCGCCCTGCTGGTCACGCACCAGAGACACGCTCAGGAGCGCCCACACCGGACGCCCTTCTTTGTGGAGATAGCGCTTCTCCATCTGAAAGTTTTGTATCTCGCCCGCCAGCAGCCGCTCCACGAAGGCCAGATCCGTGTCAAGATCGTCGGGGTGGGTTAAGTCTTGAAAGCCCTTCGTCTGGAGCTCCGATTCCGAGTAGCCCAGAAAATCACAGGTCGCCCTGTTGACCCGAATCCAGCGTCCCTCGGGAGATACAAGCGCCTTCCCAATGGGCGCGTACTCAAATGCGCTGGTAAACTGCTCCTGGCTTTCCAGGAGCTCCGCGGTGCGGGTTTGGACTTCCCGCTCAAGATCCGCGCGCCGACGCGAGAACATGAAGGAAAACATCGAGATAACAGTGGTCACCAGCAGGCCGGCAAGGGCGACGATCCAGCCCGTTCTCAGCGGGTTGGCCGCGATGAAGACTGGACCGGGCTCGAATACTATTGAATAGGTACGCCCAAAGAAGAACAATGGGAAGGTGCGCGAAATGGCCCAGGGGCTCGATGAATCGGTGGCGTCGGCGCCATTGCCAAGTTCGGCCAGGCGCCTCGGCTCTTCTCCCGGTTCCAGTTGAAACAGGCTGACATGGGTCGGCGCGCTCCCAAGATCTACGATCGAGAGTGCGGATTGGAGCAGGGGCTTAAGCCGAATTGCGGCGCCGACAAAGCCCTGCGGTGGTTCAAGGGGATCCGGATTCCGATGCACCGGGTGTAGGATGAGCATGCCGTCCGGCTCGCCGGGGGTCTGAATCAGCGAAAACAGTTCCGTTGCCGTGGGCAGGTTGGAGTCTTCGGCGATTTTCAGAGCCTTTTGACGAATCGGGTCTGATGCGATGTTGAAACCGACTACCGACAGATTGTCTGCCTCGGGGGCCGCCGTCAGTACGGGATAGTAAAGTTCCGAGACTGGTGCCGCCACGCGTTCACCGGACGGTCCCCACTCCCAAATCTGAAAATCGGGACCGAACAGGGCCCGGCCCAGGCTCTCAGTGGACTCCCGGTCGCTCCGGGGCACACGGGGGATCCACTCCAGCGCCTGGATACCCTTGATGCGGACGATTGGCGCCGCGAAGTGCTGAAATTCATTCCGGTCCACGTCGTTGGAGGATTCGTAGTGGCGCACCAGAGCGCCGAGCTGATTGTCCCGCAGATCCCGGAGCGCGTCCGCCACATGGTCCGATTGGGCCTCGGCCAGATGAGAGAAGGACAGATGGTGCGCCTGTGTTTCGGCTTCGTTTGCAATGAAGACCAATAGCATAGTCACATAGGCGCCAAGAACCGCGACCGTGATCGTTTCAATATGACGGAACCATTTCTGGGATCCGACCGGTTGAGCCGCGCGCCACCGGAGCAGTACATCGCTGGCCACCACGATCAGGCCGATAACCGCAAAGCAGAGGGCGACAATCAGATACTGGCGACGGATATCCCCATTCAGTTTTGCGATTTCGACATCCACGCCGACAACCATCAAAACCTGGCTGGTGCGGGGATCCAGCACGGGCGCGAACGCCGAGATGAAGGTGCCATACTCATCCGTATAAGGGCCTTGCACAATGGGCGTTCCGGAACTGAATATGGCGATGTTTTCCTCGGTGGCCTGTTGGTAGGGCTCGCCCACGCTCGATGCCAAATCGCTGCCCGACTCGTAGGACTCAGGGCCAAAGACTATGCCGCCGTTGCGGATTGCCTGAGTGTAAATGCCCGCCACATCGAGTTGCGGTTTGAAACTCTGGAGATGGAGAAGGAGACGCTTGTATTCGGGCCGATCAAGATCTTCCGAGGTGAAGGAAAGCCGCTTCGCAAGCTCCGGCTCCACGGAGCGCGCGATGTATACGGCATCGGCCTCCAGGGTAGCGCGGAGGGTCTGGTCCATGTTGCGGGCGCGCCAGTCCGCAGTCACGATCCCAAGACTGACAATCAAGATTAATGCCAAGGGAAGAGCCCGGCCCCACCCGCAGCCAAATGCCGATCGCCCGTTGGTTCTTGCCGACGGGCCCTCGGCAAAGTTGCCCCGGGGGCTATCGGAGTCACCCATCTCGTTGCTCGGGGCCATACCTTGCCTAAGCTCCAGGTCGCTGAAAAGCCTGAACGTTCAGACGATCAGGCAGCCCGCAGGACCGGAGGCCTGCGGGCTGTGGGGGATTCGATTTGGATTTCCCGGTCTGGGTCGACGTGCTCGACCGCATGTCGGAACACCTCCAATCCTTCGGGCCGGAGGTGCTACGGAAGCTCACGAATACGAAGATTCTTGAACTCCACCGGGGAACCTTCGGATTCAAGGGCGAGAAACCCCGTGGCCGGCGTGCAGCCCGTGCCGCCGGAGACTTCTTCGCCGTTTACCCACAGCCGGACTTCACCGTTGATGGCGCGCACATAGTAGTGGTTCCACTCGCCCACACCCTTGGAGAGATTCTTTGATGGGAAGCTGCGCTTACCCTGCGGAGCCACGGGAGGGAAGGGGGTCATGTCCGATACACCCACGGGAAACACGTCGCCGTTGGTCGTAAACCAATCCGCCTTCTGCCCGGACTTCTCATACTCCGCCGTATACCCGTGGTCCAGCACCTGCACTTCAATACCATGGGGCAGTTTGCCCTTGGGCAGGTCCTTCAAGGACTCCTCGGGAATCCAGAAGAATACGCCCGAGTTACCCGCAGACTTCAGGTGACGCCACTCTACGACCAGCTCCAGATTCGTGACCTTTTCTTTCGAGCGGATCACGCCCACCGGGCTGCCGGTGCACTTGAACATCCCGTCTTCCCACTTCCACGTATCCTCGTCACAGTTCACGTTGACAAAGTCGTCCAACGTCCATTCCCGCCATCCGGGGCCCGTGCCGTCGATAAAGGCTTTGGGTAGCGCGGGAGCGGCGGTTTCCGCAGCGACGATAGGGGAGAATCGCGCACTCAGGGTTAGTGTCGCCGCTGCGGAAGCCAGGGCCACGCAAGCTACAACAAGTTTGGTGGAGAAGGGAAAAGTCGTATTCTGGTTCATAGTGTGATCAGCCTTTGTTCGCGGTTGTCCCGGCCAGGTGGAAATGGGGCGGGTCTGGTGCTAGTGTAACCCTGCCACCGGACCCGTTCAAGCGCCGAAATGCGTGGGCAAAGGCCGCGCGCCTCGAATGGCTCGCCCCGTTGACCGCACGCGCATGGATGGAGACGTTTGGCCGGTACCGCCAGTCGGGCCACGGGCGACCCTCGTAGGCCAGAAAGGTGCCGTAGTCAATATACTCGCAATAGCGTTTTACGGAGGTGCACATGGCTATTCGCAACGACTTGGGCAGTCGGATCAACGAAACCCCGTTCATCGATACCCACGAGCACTTGTGGGACGAGACTACGCGGCTCGGGGAGCGCCCCTATCCCGGTGGTCAGCCCGGACCCGCCCGGGACTTTTCCCTGCTGGCCGCCCACTACATCGATTCTGATTTGATGTCCGCGGGCATGACTGCCGAGGATATGACGCGGCTCAAGGCCCATGAGACCGATCTGGAAGAGAAATGGCGAATTTTCGCGCCGATCTATGCGCGGTGCCGCAACACGGGCTACCTCCGTAATCTGCGCGAGACCGTACGCATGCTCTACGGCGAGGAAGACCTGCGCGAGGACAACTACGGCGTCATCTCCGAGCGCATTGCCGCCCTGATCCAACCCGGCTACATGCGACGCGTGCTCAAAGACGTCGCCAAAGTCGAGCACTGCCAGGTCAACAGCTTTGAAGGCGTTGTCTTCAATGAAACGGCCCAGCCCGATCTCCTCTGTCAGGACCTCAGCTTCGTCGCCCTGAGCACCGGCATGAACGCGGAGAACATGGCCCTGCTCTCCCAGGCATCCGGGATTGAAGTGCGCACGCTGGCCGACTGGCATTCGGTCATCGACTGGGCCTTTTCTACCTATGGCCCACGGGCCATCGCCGTCAAGAACCAGAGCGCCTACGCCCGGCGTCTGGACTACGCCGACGTGCCCGCGAAGGAAGTGGCTGGGATCTTTCAACGGTTCGCGGACCATCCGGGCGAGGTACGCAAGTCGGAGCGAAAACCGCTGCAGGATCACCTCTTCCACTATTGCCTGCGCAAAGCCGTCGAGTACAAACTGCCGGTCAAACTCCATACCGGATTCTTCGCCGGTCACAACCACATGCCGCTGGAACAAATCCGCCAGAACGCATCGGATCTCTGCCCTCTCCTGAAGGCCTATCCAGAAGCAAATTTCATCATCATGCACAATGACTATCCCTACCAGGACGAAGCCATCGCCCTCGCGAAGCACTATTCCAACGCGTACATCGACATGTGCTGGGCCTGGATCATCAACCCCGCAGCAGGCGTCCGATTCGTGAAGGAATTCCTCGGCGCGGCCCCGGCCTCCAAGCTGCTCACCTTCGGCGGCGACTACGGCCCGGTGGAAATGGTGCCGGGTCACGCCACTATCGCCCGCCAGGGACTGACCCAGGCCCTCACCGAACTCACCGAGGAAGGATGGCTCGCGGAAAGCGAACTGCCCGATCTGGTCGATCGCCTCATGCGCGGCAATGCCCGGGAGATCTTCGACTACGAAGGAACGCTCAAGGCCTGGGGTTGACCTGTAACTGCCCCGCTCGCGAATAGCCCAATATGCCATAGCGGATTCCTTGGTTGACCAATTGGAGTTTGATCGATGTCTATGAACCGAAGAACCTTCCTGGGCTCCTCCCTCGCGGGCGCGGCCCTGCTCACTACGCCCGCCTGGTCGGAAAAGCGCGAGGGCATGCCCTACCGCGTGCTCGGCAAGACCGGAGAGAAGGTGTCCCTGCTTTGCCTGGGCGGGGCCCACATTGGCGGTAAAGACCTGTCGGACGAAGATTCCATCGCCATCATGCGCACCGCCGCCGACGAGGGCGTCAACTTCTTCGACAACGCCTGGGCCTACCACAATGGCCGCAGCGAGCTGCTCATGGGTCGCGCGCTGAAGGACGGCTATCGCGAGAAGGTCTTCCTCATGACCAAAGGCCAGGCGCGGGACGCCGCCGGGGCCCAGCGCTACCTGGAGGAAAGCCTGAAACGCCTCGATGTGGACGTGATCGATCTCTGGCAGGTCCACGAACTCGTCGAACCCGATGCGCCGGGCAAGGTCTTCTCTCTGGGCGTATTGGACTACCTCATGAAGGCCAAAGAGCAAGGGAAGATCCGCTACATCGGATTTACGGGCCACCATCTCACCAGCATCCACCTGGAAATGCTGGCCGGCGACTTCGACTTCGACACGATCCAAATGCCCCTCGGCATTCTCGACTACCACTTCCGTAGTTTCCAGCAGAACGTGCTCCAGAAGGCCCTCGACAAGAACATGGGTGTCCTGGCCATGAAAACCCTCGGCGGCAGCCCCGGCGCTGTGCCGGAATCCGGTGCGGCGACCGTCGCGGAGTGCCTTCGCTACGCTATGTCCCTCCCCGTATCGACCGTCGTTTCCGGAATGGAGACGATGGACCAACTGAAACAAAATCTCGCCACGGCCAAGGCCTTCGTGCCCATGGACGACACCGAACTGGCCGCCCTGCGCAAACGCACCGAGCCCTTCGGCAACGACGGCCGCTTCGAGTCCTACAAGACCGCCTGGCACAAGGACATTCAAGAGAAAATGATAGCGGAGGGGATTACCCCGAGTTAAATTGTGTCGCAGTACAGTCGCGAAAGTACGTTACTTCGAGTAGGCAATTTCCATGACATATCGTTAATCCCGGCTCAGTCAAACCAATATAGACCACAGAGTCCACTGAGGCACCGAGAAAGAATACAGGAGGAAGAGCAGCAAGAGTTGCCTTCTTGAACTTCATATCGGCGGAAACCAGCAACCCTGCCTTTGATACTCTTTTTCTTCTCCGAGCCTCCGTGTCTCCGTGGTCGATCTTATTTTTGGGCATGACGGAAGAGCCAGAAGTTCTTGAAACCGGCTCTTGGTCACGAAAGATTGCGAGCAACTGAATATGTCGCACAAGTCAATTGCAATGGGCGCCGCGATTGTTCTCACGGCCACACTGGCAAGTTTTGTTTGTGCGGTACCCGCACAATTGCGCGCACACGCGGACGCCAGGGGTGTCGACCTCCAACCCCTCAACGATCCCATCCCCGAGTCTATCCCGCCCAGCGAAATTAACGTCGGCCTGGAAGTCATCGCCGAAGGCCTCGCCGCCCCTCTCGGCGCCGCCTTTCCCGACGACGGCTCGGGCCGAATCTTCGTTTTCGAGCAGACCGGCCTCATCTGGAGCGTGGCCAGCGACGGTACGCGCACCGAGTTCCTCGATGTCGCCGATCGCCTGGTGCCGCTCGGTCTGGGCGGGCCAGGTACCTACGACGAACGCGGCCTCCTCGGCTTTGCGCTCCATCCCCGGTTCGCAGACAACGGACGCTTCTACACCTACACCTCCGAGCCGATCGACGGCCTCGCCGACTTTCCAAACTTCAACATGACCGATAGCAGCGCCCACCAGAGCGTGATCGCCGAATGGACTATCGTCGGGGAAAATCCGAACCTCGGCGATCCGGCCAGTCGGCGCGAACTGCTCCGAATCGATCAGCCCCAGTACAACCATAACGGTGGCGCCCTCCGCTTCGGGCCCGACGGCATGCTCTATATCGCGCTGGGCGATGGTGGGGGACGAGACGACGACCAACGCGGCCACGCCGAAGGCGGCAACGCCCAGGATGAAACCACGGTACTCGGCAAACTGCTCCGCGTCGATGTGGACCTGGACGATAGCGACATCCCCTCGGCCAACGGAAGCTACGCCATTCCCCAGGACAATCCCTTCGTGGGCGCGAGCATCGGCGAGGTCTATGCATTGGGCTTTCGGAACCCCTTTTCCTTCAGCTTCGATCAGGAGAGCGGCGCACTCTATGTCGGCGATGTAGGCCAGGACGACATGGAAGAGGTGAACATCGTGGAATCCGGCGGCAACTACGGCTGGCACGTAAAAGAGGGAACCTTCTTTTTCCAGCCCAACGGCACCCAGCCCGGCTTCGTCACGGCGGAACCCGCCGAAGGCCAGTCGGGCGAGGGCCTCATCGATCCCATCGCCCAGTACGACCACGATGAGGGTCTCTCCATCATCGGTGGCCACGTTTATCGGGGAAACACCCTCTCGGGCCTTACGGGCCGTTATGTGTGCGGCGACTTCGGCACCAATTTCGGCGAGCCGAGCGGACGGCTCTTCTATCTGGATGAAGAAAACGACTTTCGTGAACTCTTTGTCAGCGAGGAGGCCGCGCCCTATCCCTTCTACGTTAAAGGCTTCGCCCAGGACCTCAACGGCGAAATCTACGTCTTCGCCTCCCAAAACGTCGCACCCGCCGGTACCTCCGGCATCGTCCACAAGCTCGTCCCGGTCCCGGCAGGCGAAGGAGAGGGCGAAGGAGAGGGCGAAGGAGAGGGCGAAGGAGAGGGCGAAGGAGAGGGCGAAGGAGAGGGTAAGCAGCCTGCCTCGTGTCAGGGAGGAAATAGCGAGAATCCAGGAGTGCCATGGACCGACCTCGTGGTTATCACGATGTTGCTTGCGACCCTACTCGTGCGAACGCGATTTGGCCCATTAAGCTGAACCAAGCTTATCAGGCGTGCCACACGATTGCGAGGTACGAGCATTCGTGTGCGTGTTGCAGGATTGACCCAGAGCGCCAGCTCCACTCGACAGGAGCGTCTAGTCTCTGAATCGAGTCGGTGGCGAGTTGCCCGCGCAGCGTCGCTACAAATCGCTCGCCGAGGTGCGCTTGCATGACCTCCGATTCCGCCGCGACGGGCACCCGAATGCTCGTTCCTCGCAATCGTGTGGCACGATGTGGGGGACGTACCACCGCAAGGGCACTTGGCCAAAACGAATTGAATGCACACTCCACCCACAACCCCGTTCAGCAAAGCCCACTACAAGGCGGCGGCATGTCCCAGTGGATGTTGCAAGCTGACGCGAACCGCAAGCGGAGCTCAGCAACCCAACACCCAGAGGTGTCGCATCTGCGCAAGCAAGTCCCCGAAACCCTACCCCCCAAACCGCGCCAGCACGGGCACATGGTCGCTCAGCGCAAAGGACGTCGGGTCCTCCGGATTCGTCCTGAAGGCCCCCTCAAACAGTACCCGGCTCTCCGTAATCCGCGAGGCGATGGGGCCACCCGCCCAGATGTAGTCAATGCGGCCCTTCGGCTCTGTGCTGGAAAAGGTCGGCGTGTCCTTTTTTCCCGTCGCCGCTGCGAGGGTGTCTACCAGCCCCGCCGCCACCCACCGCTCATACTCCGGCCCGTCGGGTCGGTGGTTCAAGTCACCCTGAAAGAGCAGCGACTCTCCGGTGGCCAGGGCCTGATCCAGCACCGCCAGAATCGCCGTGATCTCCCGCGCCCGAATACCCTCATCCTGCGGATGAAGATGGGCGCTGAACACGCGGAGTGGGCCCTGATCCGTCTCCAGCGTCGCGCTGCACCAATGGCGCGTAAAGAGCGCTTCATCATGGACATCATTTGTGGCGGGGCGGTTTGTGTTGTCTTTTATCGGAAAGCGACTCATTATCGTGCCCGGAAAGCCGCCAGGCCAGTCCGCATTCCCCGGCCAGCCGCCCGGAAACCATCCGTGGTGAAAACCAAGCGCCTTCGCGATTTCGGCGACCACCGCCTCCGACGGGGACTCCTGAAAGGTCACCAGATCCGGCTGATAGAGAGCAAGCTCCAGCGCCAGGCGTTCGGCCATTCGCTCACCCGCAATCGTTCTTTTGTGTTTGTTTATAGTGGAGTCTGGATATCCACGACAGGCAAGGATGTTATAGGTAATACTGGTTAAGCCAATCCCAGGCGTAGTTTTCCCAGAACTGACTCCCGACAGGGTCAAGGCCGCACCAAGAACTCCACCGGTCTGTATGAATTCGCGTCGGTCCATCTTTGGTCTCCAATACGGGCGTCCTGTCCCTGCCCATCAAGGGTAACTGGATATTCGCGTCCATTTACGGGTTCAGTTTCTCTCGTTGCATTCAATGCCAGTATGAAAAAGTACAGTCTGTGAATGCATATGTCGATGTGAGTGGCTCGTCGGGTTGTCCCGACCCTCAGGCATGATACTGCAAACAAACACGGGCAGGCATATTGCCACCTATACCTATTCAATCTCGGAGCGCACTGTGAAGTATATCGTTCCAGCAAAACTTGTTGCATCACTAATTGTCCTCTCCTCCAGCGTCGCCGCGCAGGAGGCCCCCGATGGCCCCGCCCTCTATCAGCAGTTCTGCGCACAGTGCCATGGCGCCGATCTTCAGGGCGGCAATGCCCAGAGTCTCGTGGATGGCGTATGGAACTTTGGCGCGGGCAAGGGCTATGTCTCCCGGAACATCAAGCACGGTATTACCCACCTCGGTATGCCGGCCTATGAGGAAACCCTGAACGACGACCAGCTCAAGGCCCTCGTAGACTACATTCTCGGTGTCGAAGAAACCGCAGGTGTGGAGAAGCCCGCGCCCCCGACGGAAATCCAAACCCAGGACTACGTGGTGGGCGTGGCCCAGATTGCTACCGGCCTCGAAATCCCCTGGGGCATCACCTTTCCCGACGACAAAACCGTATTGGTCACCGAGCGCCCCGGTCGGCTCCGGGTCATAGCAGATGGCGTATTGGCGGAAAAGCCCGTCTCGGGCACGCCGGAGGTGCTCGCTGAGGGCCAGGGCGGCCTGATGGACGTGGCAGTCGACCCGAACTATGCCGAGAATGGCTGGGTCTACCTCGCCTACAGCCACGCGGCAAAGGAGAAGCCGAAGGAGGGCCCCGTACCCGCCATGACCCGCATCGTGCGTGGCAAAATCGCCAAGGGCAAATGGAAGCACGAAGAAGTCGTATTTGAGGCGCCCGCAGAGACCTATCTACCCACCCGGCCCCACTATGGCTGCCGAATCGTCTTCGATAAAGAAGGTAGCCTCTATTTCGGCATCGGCGACCGCGGCATGCAGGACATGGCCCAGGATCCCGCCCGTCCCAACGGGAAAATCCATCGTATCAACACCGACGGCACCATTCCCGCCGACAATCCCTTCCTCAACACGCCCGGCGCGCTGCCCAGCATCTATGCTCTGGGCAATCGCAACCCCCAGGGGCTCGCCTTTCATCCCGAGGACAATACCCTCTGGGAAAGTGAACACGGGCCCATGGGCGGGGACGAGCTCAATGTGATCCAGGCAGGAAAGAACTACGGCTGGCCCATCGCGACGTACGGACGCAACTACAACGGCCAACCCGTTTCCGACAGTCCCCACCACGAAGGTGTGGAAGAGCCCACCTGGATCTGGCGTCCCTCCATCGCCGTCTGCGGTATCGATTTCCACACCGGCGTCCAGTTTCCCCTCTGGAAGAACGCCCTCCTCGTTGCCTCCCTGCGCCACGAGGAAGTCAGCGTCGTCCGCGTCACGGAAAATCGCGTGCAGCACATCGAGTCCATCCTGCGCAACGTCGGTCGCGTCCGCGACGTCGCCTGCGCCCCCGACGGCTCAGTCTACGTCGTGACCAACGACCCCGGCTCCATCCTGAAGCTCACCATGACCCGCGAGCGAAAATACACCGCAAGCGAATAAGGGGACGGACTCGCGCAAGCCTGCCCAGTTGGAAATCCATTACTTGGAATCACCGGTAAACGCATTGGAGCGACGGGCTCTCCAAAGCGCGTGCCTGTCCCTGGGGAAATAACGTCGTGACGCATGCCGCAGTGGACGCGGCCTGTTCCAGTGGAGTTAGGGCGGATTTTGCAGACCGATGTCGGGTGCTATGCACAAGCGGGTGGATCGCATTGAGTTCTCGTTGCAATTTCTGAGAAGTGAGGGGAAGCATGGAGAGGGGGCATTCCTGCCCCCTGTTTTTGTGGGATACATCGTGCGATGTATACGCGATATTCTACCCATACAACTGCATTGCATTGGTCGGGGGCTTGAAAGCCCCCGCTCCATGCGACCGCAATTCCAAAGGTTCGTCCCTACCGAATCCCCATTGCCCCATCGCGAAAGATGGCGTCATTCATCAGCGCCACTTCACCAGGCACAATCGGGGCAAAGCGCATCCGATCCAGCACATCGCGTTGCAGGTCGATCCCGGGGGCGATCTCTTTCAACAACAGGCCCTCGGGAACAAGTTGAAAAACGCAGCGTTCCGTGACAAAGAGGACATCCTTGCGATGCTTTCGGGCGTGGCGTCCACTGAAGGTGATCTGCTCCACAGCCTCGACGAACTTGGCAACCTTGCCTTCCTGGCGAATGACAAGCCGACCAGCTTCCACTGCGGCGTCGAAACCCACGGCGGAGAACTCGCCGCAGAACACACATTTCTTGGCGGACTGAGTTATGTTGATGAAGCCGCCGCACCCGATGAGCCGGGGACCGAGCTTGCTCACATTCACGTTGCCTTCACAATCCGTCTGAGCCATGCCCAGGCAGGCAAGATCGAGGCCGCCGCCGTCGTAGAAATCGAACATGGAAGGCTGGGTGAGGAAGGCCATAGGGTTTTTCGCCGGGCCAAAATTCTTGCCCCCCTCCGGCAGGCCGCCAATCAGCCCCACTTCGGTGTTCATGGTCACTTGAGAAAGGAGACCCTCTTCAAAAGCAATGCGCGCCACGCCCATAGGGATGCCCACGCCCAGATTGATGTTCATTCCTGCGTGCAGCTCAAGGCAGGCCCGGCGGCAGATAATCTTCTCCGTGCTCATGGCCATCGGTGCCACCGCATCGGACAGATCGGCCCGGGACTGCCCCGAGTAGGACGGATCGTGGTCCACAAACATGGTATGAGGATGCTTTTCGCGAGAACCCGCGACCACGATGTAGTCCACGAAGATGCCTGGAACATAGACTTCATGGGGGTGGATGAGATCTTCGGACAGATACTCCACCTGGACGATCACGATGCCGCCACTGTTTCGCGCGGCCATGGCGGCCTCAAGGCATTCCATGTCCAGGGCTTCATCCGCATTGGAGATGTTGCCCCGCTCATCCGCGCACGTGCCGCGAATGATCGCCGCGTGAACCGGGAAGGATTTATAAAGGAGTTTTTCCTGGCCGAGTATTTCGATCAAGTCCACAAGATCTTCGCAGTCCCGGGTGCGCGCGTTCATCTTGCCGCCTTCGAGGCGCGGATCGACGAAGGTTTCGAGGCCGATATCTGTGATAAGTCCGGGGCGCTTTGCGGCGATTTCGCGATAGAGCTGGGACAGGGAACCTTGGGGAAAGTTGTAGGCTTCGATCTTGTTGGTGGCCACCAGTTCGCCAATGGCATGGTTGAGCCCGATATGGCCCGCGATGACCCGCTTGACCATGCCCTCCCGCGCAAAGTGATTCATGCCCCGCGCCTCGGCGCTGAACGGTCCGATGCCAGCGGTCCACACCACCGTCAAGTCTCGTGGTGAACCCGTTGCGTCGAAAGACCGGGCAAATGCGGGGTAGACTTCTTCGCTGGGCATGGGTACGACGGCCAGGGTGGCGCCGTTGGGCACAAGGTGGGCGGCTTCATCCGCAGTGATGACTTTGGGCATGGTTCAGAACCTTCGCTTGAGCGTTCCCCGATTACGCCCCCCACCGAGCGGCCCCTCCTGAGCCGGCTCGTGCGCGATTTTTCCCCGCTCAGTTGGCGGGCCAAGGCCTGCGCTGAGCTGTGATTCACGCAACAGGATTATAGGCCCCGATTGCGCCACGAGACAAGATTTCTGGTAACAGTTCAGCCGAATGAGGCGATTGCGTTCTTGCGAAATTACCACGGTGTCGCAGCGTAATCGTCCAAGGCTGGGAGTGCAGGCGTCCCCGCCTGCCGATTGGCGACGGAGTCGTCGGCTCTGGTCTGGGTTCCGAAGCGGGCACGTCGTTCGATTTCCCCTCGTCGCGCCTCGGATTCAAGCGCGAAAGTTCCCGCATCGCCCCAGATACTTCAGACAGCAAAATCTTACGGTCTCTGCAGAACCTCAGCGGACTGAAGTAGTCAGGAATGTTGGATGAAGAATACCACGGAGTTGTATCGTGATTCTGAGTAATATCGAGTGCCAACGTGGCTTAGCCTTCCAGGCTGAGACAAAGCGCACTTCAATTTTCATGCGGCCCTTTTTTTTGATTGACCTCAGTTTCCCAACGAATCGCAAAGCCGGTCGGCATTTACAATACGCCCTGTCTCTGTCTGGTCGCA
>JBHEKR010000418.1:0-6646 GCA_041859365.1 Candidatus Hydrogenedentales bacterium | reverse complement strand
TCCATATCGCAGGGGTGGCCATAGAGGTGCACCGGTACAACGGCGCGGGTCCGGGGGCTGAGCGCCGCCTCCAGCTTGTTTGGATCAAGGGTGAGCGTCTGGGGATGGGCATCGACCAGCACGGGCGTCGCGCCACTTGCCCCGATGCCCGCGATGGTGGGCACGCAGGTATTGGCCACGGTGATGACCTCATCGCCATGGCCCACACCAACAGCGCGAAGGGCGAGGTGAATGGCCTCGGTGCCGGAGCCGACACCGACGGCGTGTCGGGTCCCTACCCACGCGGCAAATTCCGCTTCAAAGCGGGCGCATTCCTCGCCCAGCACATACCACGAGCGCTCCAGCACCCGGTCGATGGCTTCGCGCACCTCGGCTTCAATCGTGCGAAACTGGGATTGAAGCTCCACAAAGGGGACCACGTTCAGCCGTCCTTTCCCAGAAGTACCATCCTCACCCATAGTCCCGTAAGGTTTCGGGCCACGCGAAAGATGCGGGAAAAATTGAAGAACTGGGACTTGCCGTGGTGGCGATCGTAATGGTGCACGGGCACCTCGGTCACGCGGCAGCCCGCCCGCTGGATCTTCGTCATCATCTCGGCGCAGATCACGCCGCTGTCGCTCTTGAGTTCGACTTTGTCGAAGACGCTGCGCCGGATCAGCCGGAAGTCGCAATCCACATCACGAATCTTGAGCCCGAAAGCCGTCTTGACGAGGTGGTGATAGATGCGACCGATGATGATGCGGTGGAGCGGATCGTGGCGCGTGATCTTGTAGCCCTGGACCACATCGATATCGTCGGAAATCTTCTCCACCAGCCGGTCCAGCTCGCGCACGTCGTATTGCGCGTCACCGTCGGTGTAGAAGATCCACTCCTTCGTGGCGGAGGCGAAGCCGCTGCGGAGCGCGCCGCCGTAACCCCGGTTTGCTTCGTGGCGCTTGACGTGCACTTGAGGAAAGTGCCGCTCAATCTCTTCGAGCAGATCCAGCGTGTGATCGCCGCTGCCGTCATCAATGAGGGTGATGTCATAGTCCAGACCGAGGCGCTCCGCCGTGCGGATGGTCAGCATGACCATGCTGCCCATGGTGCCCCAGTCGTTGTAACAGGGATAGAAGATAGAAACGCTTGCCATGATCACTCCGTCGTTTTCGGAGTAGACAGTAGCACAAAATTGCCTGCGGGTTGCACCCCGCAGCCCGGGGGCAGGGCCGCGCGCAGGGACGGCGTGTCACGCGTGATGACCGTGTCGAATTGGCCCAGCAACGCAAGGGGCTCGGGGCCCGTCTCGACCACGCGTTCACCGAAGAAATTGAGCAGGCCCGGCAGGCGATCCACGTCGGTTCCGATGCGGGTGGCGGGCGGCAGCGCCACCACCGCGTCGATCAGCGCATGTTCGGGCACCATTTCCTGACTGGAAGTTATCTCCCTGGCCTGAAAGAGGGTCCACTCCAATCCCGGCCACGCCAGCATGACGACCACCCCCAGGGCGACCGCGCGCTTCAGCCGGGGCAGCGCAGGAGCCGCCACCTGCTCCAGCGCCTGGACCAGCCACGGGGCCGCGAAGATGGCCAGAATGGCGTAGGCATTCCACAGATAGCGATGGAGATGGCCGGGCGTGAAGAAAAACCACCAGTAGAGCAGGAAGATGGCATAGAGATAGAGCGCGATTGCGGGCGGGTCATGGCGGTGACGAAAGAGCACCGGTACGCTGGCCATCATCACCCCGAGCCAGGCGAGGTGCGCCATGGGATGGGGCAGGATGGCATGGGTAAAGGCGCCGACGAAACTGGAAACGCCAAAGAGCAGGTAGTGCTGATAGATGGCGAGCACACCGCCCGTTTCAGCAACACCGGTGCCGTGATTGCGCTGAAACATACTCCAGCAGCCCAGCACCAGCACACCGCCGACCGCGGGAAAGATCACCTGACGCCAGCCGATCCGCCGATGGGTCACCCGGTCGTACACCCAGGCCCCGAGGAAGCTGAAGGCGACCAGAATGATGATGGTCTTGGCCAGGACCGCGCAGCCCACGAGCGCGCCGGCGAGGAGGCCCCACAGCGATGCGGTTGAAGCGTGTCCCCCAGGCACACAGGCCCCCCCCCCTTGCGGGGGGGCAGGGGGGGTAGACCCTGCATTGGAACTCGCACGGCCAAAGTCATTTTCGGAATTTACCCCCCCTCCCCCCCCGCAAGCGGGGGGGACCATGCCGCCAAGTCCCGACTCCGAAATCTGCGCCGAGTTCCGAATGGCGAGACTCTCCAAGCGATCCGTTGAGGCTCTCCCACTCTCCAGCGCCCTTCGCCAAGCCAGCAAACCCAGCAACAAGAAAAAGTACGCGGGCACCTCCCCGTAGAGTGTGCGCCCGAGATAGATCGAAGAATAGGTCCCCAACAGCAGCGCCACGGAAATCAACGCCGCGCGCGAACCGAAAAGTCCCTTGGTAAACCCCCAGGTGGCCAGGCACAGCCCCGCGAAAAACACCACCATGACGCCCCGGGCGACAGCCAGGCTCGTGCCAAGGACTTTGAACGCCATCGCAATCGGACCCAGCACCACGGGCCCCACGGAGTCGAAGGAGTCGAAGTACTTGAAACGTGTTTCCGGATGCCCCGACGCGTAAGCCCCGTGTTCGGCCAGATTGCGCGCAACAATCAGATGGTGCACTTCGTCCGGCGCGGCGAAAGGATAGTCCCCGAGTCGAATACCCAGCAGGAGCACAATGGCGAGCAGTAGCACCAATAATCCCGCGAGGGCGCTGCGGGAAAGTGCTTCGCGCGGCTGGAACACAGGGAGCGACACGCCAGCCCCGCGCCACCGAACAAGAAGTGCAAGGGCACCGAGCGCAACGAGAGCAAAGAAAACCGCGCGCAACAAGAGCCCGCCGGGCGCATCGATGAAATCGAGTTCTGGATGGCTGCGGGTGTAGACCACCAGCACCAGCGACGCCACCGCAGTGAAGGACACGCACACCAGCGCAATCACCGCGAGCGCCCGCAGAACATCCTCCCGGGTGCAACGATGCAACGCGAGTGGTCCGCGGCCTTCGGTGTTGTCGCATTGTTGTGTCACTTGGGCAGGTCCTGATTTCCATCGGAGTATAGCAGCGCGCAATGCAGTGGTGACAGCGTGCGATGTCGTATGGGTCTTATGGGTCTTATGGGTCGTATGAGACTGATGAGTTGGGTGGATTGCAGAAAGACATTGGCCCCGTATGACCTATCTCCCAAAGGGTCACCGAATCGGCACGCTACCCGCCGGCCGCACCACGGAGAAGCGCACGGTGCTCGTTGCGCCCTCGAGCGACACACAGGTCGCGCGATGTTCGCCCAAGGCGAGCTGCCAGTAAACCGGCTTGTCCGGCTCGGACTGCCCGAGGTACTGATCGTCCATATACCAGTGGAGGGCCACCGTCTCCCCCAGTGAAGAGGTGAGCCGCAGTTGGTCCCCCCCGGCCACGCCGCTGAGCACGTACTCGGCGCTTTGCGCGGGAACGGTGATGGCAAGGCTCCGCGCTTCGAGGTTTGCGAGATCGGCCCTGGCGGCGGACAGGGCGGCGAGGTCCCAGCGGGTCGCATCGGCGGGTTGGGCGGCCGCCACGGTGATACCCGCCTGCGATGCGGGGTGGAGGGTGCAGCGCCGGTGCTGCCAGATGGAGGCGGGCAACAGCAGTGTGGCGGTCTCCGGGCAATGCTCCGCCGCGGGAAGGCCGGAGCGCGTGCAGACGGTAATCGCCGCATCGGAAGGCTCAGCGCCGGGCCACGCGGGTGTGGATTTTGCTGGAAGACTGCGGAAGACCTTCTCCGCCAGGGGCAATGCGGCCCGCGCGCAGATGAGCTGGCGCGACTCCTGTCCCGAATTGTTTCCGAGCCACACGGCCACCAGATAGTGTCGGTTGAAGGCGAAGGTCCAGGCATCGTGGTAGCCCGTGGAGGTGCCCGTCTTCCAGCACACGGGGTTGAGGTTGCCGCTGGTGCGCGTCAGGCCCGGCGCGACCTCGCCAGGGAAGGGCTGGGCCAGCATGTCGTAGAGCATGCGGCACACGTCTCTGGAAAAGACCGGGCCTCCGGTAGCCGCAGGCACCCCATCGCGCCACCGTAACTCGTTTTGCTCACCCAGACTCGCCAGCGACAGATACAGCCGTGCGAGCTCTTCCAGCCGCACCTCGCAATTGCCGATGGCCAGACCAAGGCCGTAGTCGTCGGCATCACGGGTGATCGTGCCCAGGCCCGTTCCCTGCAGATAGCTCAGAAAGCCCGGCACGCCCACGCGCCCGAGCAGCGCCACCGCCGGCACGTTCAACGAATAGCGCAGGGCCTCCGTTGCCGTCACCACGCCATTGAAGGAACCATCGAAATTTCCGGGATTGTAACCGCCATAGTCCGCCACATCGTCGAGCAGTACTTCGCTCGGATAAAGCTGCTGCTGCGCCATGGCCCAGCCATAGAGGAAGGGCTTCAGCGTCGAGCCTGGCGACCGCGGCGAACGGCACGCATCCACGTGGCCACCGCCCGGCGTATTCTCGAAGCTTGCCGAACCCACCCGCGCCAGAATGTCGCCCGTCTCCACATCCGCCACCAGCAATGCCCCGTTGGTGATGGCGCCGCTGAACTGCTTCAGGTGATGGGGCAATTCCCTTTCGAGGCGCGACTGCAAGGTGGCGTCCAGGGTGAGTCGAACAGATTCGCCCCTGTCGAGCTCCGCCGACAAAGGCACGGCCAGGTGAGGCGCCAGACGGGGAAAATCGTGCCATCTGGCGTTCACCGGCGTGGAAAGCGCCCAGTCCCGCTGGGCCACATCGATGAAACCATCGTCATGCATGCGCCGGAGCACGTAGTCCCTCCGTGCCTGCGCCCGCTCCGGGTGCGCCAACGGGTTCAAACGACTGGGCGCCTTCGGCAGGCCCGCGAGCAATGCGGCCTCGGGCAGGTTCAACGTCTGGGCCGACTTCCCGAAATAGCGCCAGGAAGCGGCCTCGACCCCAACGAGATTCATGCCATAGGGCGCGCGACTCAGGTAGGCGCTGAGAATCTCTTCCTTGGAGAGCGACTTCTCCAGCTGCAGCGCGCCGATGGCCTGGCCGACCTTGCCTGAGATGGAGCGGCTGTCGTGCCCCCCCAGCTTCACCACCTGCATGGTCAACGTCGACGCTCCGGACGCCACACCCAACTCCGTCACGTTCTGTACCACCGCCCGCAGCATCGCCACGGGGTCCACCCCGCGATGCCGCCAGAAACGCTGATCTTCCGCCGACTGCGTCGCCTGAAGCAGAAAGGGACTCAACTCGCCATAGGCGCGCGGTAGCGACCACGTCTCGTCGCGACTCAACGACACCAGGAGACGCTCGCCATGGCGGTCCAGAACCTGTCCCGAATCAACTGTCCGCGTGTAGGGCGCAGGATCCAGCGGCGGCAGCAGATACCAGCCCAGCCAGCCACCCAACACCACGGCGAGCACAAGGGCTACGACGGCGTTCAGCAGGCGTTTGAACTTCAGGATGGATCGCAATGAGATTTTCATGGGTTCGGACTCGGGCAAATGTACCGTCGGGTATTGTACCACCCGGTGAACTCGGCGGTGTTCCCTGAAGCCAAACGAACCAAAATAATTCTCCCCCTTTTCGCCAGAGAACATCACGTCATCCTTCCAGATCGTCCACGGTGTGGATTACTTGCAATGCAGGATTGGGTGCGAGCGGGTATTGACGCACTTTATTCCAATCCACCCGCACCAATTTCCTGAGCAACTTCTTTAACTGGAAGCGGAAACACGAATTGATGGTACCACCGGGTCACTACCCTGGAGCTAACAACGAAAGCAAAAAGCAGCCATCCATCAAATACAAGAGAACCGAGTTCTCCCGCCGGGAGAACCCCATTGGACTTTAAGATCATGTGCGCACTGGAATTCAACAGAACCACGGTTACGACAGCCGCGACAATTCCCCCACATCCAGGAAGCTCCCTGTAGCGCCGCGCACGCAGGTCCTCGATATCAATCTCGGGCCACCATGACTTGATGATCTCCTCGCCACGGGACAAGTCGTGAACGACGCCTGCTGGTGCCCCGGGCAATTCGCATACAGTACCGTCTCGTAGAACGATACGGTCACCACCAGGCATAAATCCCAGACAAGCTTGCCTCTTCAGGAACGTGATCGGCTGGAAGGGTATCTTGATGGCAAGTGTGTTTCGCGTCTGAAAATACGTTGCCCACCGCTCCTTCCGCACCCACAACTTCCACTGTATCCGTGTCAGATAGGTGAGGAAAACGAGCACCAAGGTGAACGGGGGTACAAAAGATACGAACCGCCAAAAGTAGCTGGACTCGCTCCCGTAGACTTCCCAAGCCCAGATTAGAAGCGGGGATACAAT
This sequence comes from Candidatus Hydrogenedentales bacterium, assembly GCA_041859365.1. Lineage (GTDB taxonomy): Bacteria > Hydrogenedentota > Hydrogenedentia > Hydrogenedentales > JAEUWI01 > JAEUWI01. The sequence goes on along the minus strand of JBHEKR010000418.1, from coordinate 278 downwards.
AATCAGCGGCGACACAATACCCCACACGGTGTCGATGACAATCACTTTTGGTGTAAAGACCGGCCTGTAGGCTTTCATTTTGCGATGCCCTCTTTGCAAAAGTGTATCCCAATAGCCCCGCAGCTATTCAATTAATCGTAACACTTTAGCCGTCTGAAGTGTCCATATGTGGTTTGTGGTTCTATTGCCAACACAACATATGGTGTGCTATGTTGCGTTTATGATGAGTGCGCCGATACATGAAGTACCCTTGGGACCGTCGTTGAGCGAGGAGGCTG
>JBHEKR010000151.1:0-4047 GCA_041859365.1 Candidatus Hydrogenedentales bacterium | reverse complement strand
GTTGTTCAGGAGGTCCGTTCCGGCGTGTTTCGATTCGCTGTCCATAGTACTACCGCGGCGCTGGTCGCAATCGGAAGCGCCACCGCGCAAGCCGCGCCCGACTTCGCCACGGCGATCCGCCCGATCCTGGAGCGGAGTTGCTTCCCGTGCCACGGGCCGGAGCGGCAGAAGAGCGGCTATCGCCTGGACGTACGCGACATGGCCCTGCGCGGGGGCGACAGCGGCAAGCCCGCGATTCTGGCCCACGACAGCGAGAATAGCCCTCTCATCCACTACATCAGCGGCGTGGACCCGGACAACGTGATGCCGCCGGAAAAGAGCGATGCGCAACGCCTGACGCCGGAGGAAGTGGCACTCTTCCGCGCGTGGATCGATGCGGGGCCCAGTTGGCCCGATGAACTCGCGGGCGCGTCGGAAGAACAAGCGCCCCACTGGTCGCTGGAGCCCCTGGTCGCGCCGCCCATGCCGAAGGCCACGACCAATCCCATCGACGCCTTTATTCAAGCGAAGCTCGAGAGGCAGGGAATTGCGCCGTCGCCCGAGGCGACTCGCAAGACGTTGATACGACGCGCCCACTTCGACCTGACGGGGCTGCCGCCGACCCCGGAGGAAGTGGAGGCCTTTTGCGCCGATCCAGATCCCCTCGCCTATGAAAAACTCGTGGAGCGACTCCTGGCTTCACCTCACCATGGCGAGCGCTGGGCGCGGCATTGGCTCGACACGATCCACTTCGCCGACTCTCACGGCTACGAGCACGACATCGGCCGGGACAACGCCTGGCCCTATCGCGATTACGTGATCCAGTCCTTCAACCGCGACACGCCCTGGCCGCGTATGATCCGCGAGCAACTGGCGGCGGACTACTTCTACCCCGAGGAGCCGGAGCTCACCCCGGCCTTGGGCTATCTCGGCGCGGGCACCTTCGACTACAGCACCTACCTCACGGCCGTGGTCACCTTCGACTATCTTGATCGGGATGATCTCGTCACCCAGACCATGTCCTCCTTCGTGAGCACAACGGCCAACTGCGCGCGCTGTCACAACCACAAATTCGATCCGATCCCCCAGCAGGACTACTACGCGCTTCAGGCCGTCTTCTCCGGCGTGGTCAAAGGCGATTTGGCCTACGACGGTGATCGGGCGGTAAAGGCGGAGCGGGAGCGCTGGTCCGGGCTCATCATGGCGGCGATCAATCGCGATGTCGCGACGCTGCTGAAGCCCGAGAACGCGCCGCTGGTGGACGATTGGCTCGCGCGCCGGGGCGAGGGCGCGACCTGGACACCCCTCGACGTGGACACCTTCCTCTCCACGGAGGGCGCAACGCTCACGCGGGGTGAGGATGGCGTCATCGTGGCCAGCGGCAGCCGCCCGGATAAGGACACCTACACCCTCTCCGCAGGAAGCACCCTGCCTGAAATTAGTGCGCTGCGTCTCGATGTGTTCCCCAACGACGCCTTGCCCATGAAGGGTCCGGGACGCCAGGGGAACGGCAACTTCCACTTGAGCGAGTTCGAGGTGCGCGTCTTTGAGCCCGGTGTCGCCGAGCCGGTAAAGCTGGAGTTCAGCAGGGCCACGGCCGACTTCAACCAGACAGACTGGGGCATCGAAAAATCCATCGATGGCAACGCAGGAACAGCCTGGGGCATCCACCCCGATGTGGGCATGGCGCATCATGCGGTGTTCGAACTGAGGACACCGCTGGTGTTGAAAACCGGTGCGCGCCTTTCCATCACCATGAAACACCTGCATGGCGACCGCCACGTAATCGGAGCTTTTCGCCTTTCCGCCGCGAACGACTTGTCGGATCGCGTTGTGGCGCTGCCCGCGAGTACCCTGGCGGCTCAATCAATTGCCGAGGCGAAGCGCACCGAGTCGCAACACATTGATCGCGCAGCGCCTGTGCTCCGTTATGTAGCTGAAAGTTCGCTGGCCCAGCTTCCCGCGCAGCAACTGGTCTACACCGCGGCGCGCAGCGTTGACATTCCCGATGGTGCGGCTACGGTGAAGATGGCCAGCCTTGCGGAGCCCAAGGAAGTTCACCGGATGGAGCGGGGCGATTTCGACAAGCCACGGGAAGTAGTGGAGCCCGGCGCGCTCTCGGCGCTGGCGGCGCTGCCCGCCCGTTTCCCGCTGAGGGACTCCAAGAATGAGGCCGAACGTCGCGCCGCACTGGCCGATTGGATCGCGAGCCCGGAAAATGTGCTGGCGTGGCGCAGTATCGTCAATCGCGTGTGGCACTATCACTTCGGCCGGGGCCTGTGTGACACGCCGAGCGACCTGGGACGCATGGGGGGCGTTCCATCGCACACGGAGCTTATCGACTGGCTCGCGGTGTGGTTTCGCGACGAAGCACGAGGTTCCCTCAAGGCCCTGCACCGCCTGATCATGACGAGCGAGACCTATCGTCAGTCCTCCGCCCATCGCGAGGAAGCTGCGGCGCTGGATGGAGACAATCGACTGCTCTGGCGTCAGAATCGGCATCGCCTCGATGCCGATGCCTTTCGCGACTTCACTTTGGCCGCGACGGGACGGCTCGACCTAACGATGGGCGGGCCCGCAGTGAAGAATTTCACGGAAGCTCCCGGGCCCCAGCTCACGCCCGCGCTGGATTACAACGCCTACGACTGGAACAACCCTGGCGCGAACCGCCGCAGCATTTACCGCTACGTCTGGCGCGGTATCGCCGACCCCTTCATGGAGGCGCTGGACTTTCCCGATCTCGGCCTGCTTTCGCCCCAGCGAGGCTTCTCCGCATCGTCGCTCCAGGCGCTGAGCCTGTATAACAATAACTTTGTGCTGCACCACAGCGGGACCCTCGCGGAGCGATTGCAGACCGAGGCCGCCGATCTGGACGAACAGATTGTGCGCGCAACGAAGTTGCTGTGGTTTCGTGAACCGGGCGCGGAGGAGTTGGCGGCCTTTCGCGACTATGCGAGTGGCTATGGCCTTCCGGCGCTGTGTCGGGTATTGTTGAACAGCAACGAGTTTTTGTTTGTGGAGTGAGAAATGGAAATGCCGGAAAACGCGCAACACACTTTATTAAACCGCCGCAGTTTCCTCCTCCAGGCTGGCGGTGGCTTCGCGGGCCTGGCGCTGGCGCAAATGCTGGCGAGTGACGCCTCCGCAACATTTCCCGCACCTTTTCATCATCCGCCGCGAGTCAATCGTGTGATCCAGCTTTTCATGACAGGTGGCGCAAGCCCCATGGATCTCTTCGACTACAAGCCCGAGCTCGAGCGGCTCCATGGTCAGATGCTGGGACCCAAGGAAAAGCCCGATGGCTTCGTGGCGCCCGCTGGTGCCATCATGAAAAGCCCATTCGCCTTCAAGCAGCACGGCCAGAGCGGTCGCTGGGTGAGCGAGGTCTTCCCCGAGCAGGCAAAGCTCGTAGACGAGATGGCTTTCCTTATGGCGATGACCACGAAGACCAATGTTCACGGCCCCGGCACGTACATGATGAATTCGGGCTTCCTGCTGCCGGGCTTCCCCTGCATGGGCTCCTGGATCTCCTATGCCCTCGGCAGCATCACGGAGAACCTGCCGTCCTTCGTGGTATTGCCCGATGGAAAGGGCCTGCCCTATAACCAGAAAGGCTGTTTCTCCTCCGGCTTCCTGCCCGCAGTGCATCAGGGCACGGTGATCAACGCGGCGGCGGCTCAGCCCGTACCCGATCTTTTTGCGAGCGGTGACTACCCCTTTGCAAATCCCGCCGCCGATGCTTCGGGCCTGGCGATCCTCGACACGATCAATCGCGCCCACGCGGCGGGACACCCCGGCGACTCGCGCCTCGATGCGCGCATTGCAAGTTATGAACTCGCCGCGAAGATGCAACTCTCCGCGCCCGAGGCCTTCGACGTGATGCGCGAGCCGGACTATGTTCGCCGCGCCTATGGCATGGAAAAGAAGGTGACGGAAGATTTCGGGCGCCGTTGTCTGCTGGCCACCCGCCTGATCGAGCGGGGCGTTCGTTTCGTGCAGGTGTGGAGTGGACCCCAGGGGGCCGTGGCCAACTGGGACAACCACGGCAGCATCATCTCCGAGCTTCCC
>JBHEKR010000237.1:0-11084 GCA_041859365.1 Candidatus Hydrogenedentales bacterium | reverse complement strand
GGCGAACGTTTCGGGTTCAATCCACCCTTGACGGATCCCTGGCTTCGAAGTATGCTGAGCTACAACACGCTGGGCGCGGTCACAATTGGGGCATCGAGGGCGCTCCGTTTCGACTGCAAATCTACCCGCCTCTGTAAACGTCTCGACGATGGCCTATGGCTATAATTTCAACCGTCTGATTCTCATCGTCAATGGTATACAGAACACGATAGTCGCCAACCCGAATTCTGTAATGAGTCGAACCGCGCAATTTCTTACTTCCCGGTGTGCGCGGATCGGATTCAAGGCCGATGATTGAGTCTGCAACGCGCTCAAAAACCTTATCAGGAAGTGCGCCCATTTCCCGTTCGGCGGATCGTTTGATGGTGACCGATTAGGGCATCTATCACCCGCGCTTTTCCTTGAGGAAATCGCGAAAAGGACGGGATGGTTCGTCGCGACGATCGGCAATAATGGCCAAGTCAAAGAGATCACGTCCCAGATCCTCGTCCCGCTCCTGCCGCGACAAGGCTTTTAAGACAGCCAGAAACCCTTCCGCCGTGGTTTCCGCTTTTGTCATGGCAACATCTCCTGTTGCGAGCATTTTACCACAGATCAGTTTTCGTGATTCGGCCGTTCCAAATAGCTAATCGCGATGCTGGCCATCGTTTCAATCCCCACCGGGATGGCCTCGTCGTTAAACACAAATCGCGGGCTGTGCAAGGAGGGCGGATCGACCGCGTCCGGGGTGTCGTTGCCAAGGAAGATGAAGGCGCCGGGGACCGCGCGGAGGTAGTAGGCGAAATCTTCGGCGGTCATGTAGGGGTGGGTCACGGGGATAACATGCTCTTCGCCGAACTGTGCGCGGGCGCATTCCTGGGCGAATTCCCCCATGGCGATATCGTTGCTCAGCGGGGGATAGCCCGCGCCTTCGCTCTCCATGTGGGCTTCGGCGCGAAACGCGAGGGCGATCTGCTTGGCAATGCGCTCGATCGCTTCGGCGGTGCGCGCCCGGGATTCGGGATTCAGCGCGCGATAGGTGCCTTCCATGATGGCCGTCTCGGGGATGATATTGGAGGCGAAGCCCGCTTCGATACGCGCAACGCTCACCACAACCGAATCCCAAGGGTCGGTCTCGCGGCTTACGATGCTCTGGAGCGCGGTGAGGATGTGGGCCGCTACGACGATGGGGTCGATGGCCGCGCCGGGGTTCGCACCGTGGCCGCCCTTGCCTTTCACGACGATCCGGAAGAAATCCGCGCTGGCCATGACCGGGCCGGTGCCGATGGCGACGCTGCCGCAGGGCAGGCCCGGCCAGCAGTGGAGCGCGAAGACCGCGTCAACATCGTCGAGTAAGCCTTCCTCCACAATGAAGCGCCCGCCTGCGGCAATCTCTTCCGCAGGCTGGAAGATGCACTTGACGGTGCCCTTCAGTTCGCTCCGCTTGCTCCAGAGTGCCGCAGCCGTTCCGCAGAGGATGGCGCTGTGTCCGTCGTGGCTGCAGGCATGCATTCTATCCGGGATCCTGGAGGCATAGGGCAGCCCTGTCTCTTCCTGGATCTCCAGAGCGTCCATATCGGCGCGCAAGGCGACGCACCGATCACCTTCGCCCGCAATCGTCGCCATGATCCCGGTACCCTTGGCGTGGCCCCGGGTGAAGGGGATGCCGGACTCGCTCAGGAAGCGGGCGATCCGATCCGAAGTCCAGCGCTCTTCGAAGCGGATCTCCGGTTGCTGGTGCAGTTCGTGCCGCAGGGCGACAATGGACGGGAGAAGCTGGGTAATCTCGGAACGATCGAGGGGCATAAAATCCTGTATTACAGTTTCAGGCGGCTGCCTGGGAAAGCTTTGATGTTGAATTCGAGGTTGATGTCGAAGCCGGATTCTCGATCACGGAAACGGATGGCCGTTTCCCAGCAGTGGAGGCTGCGGCGCAGCTCGTAGGTCTGTGAGCGAAGGTCGTGCGCTTCGAAATCGTAGGTGTGCTCGAAGCCGAAGCCCCACTTGTCGCTGAACTTGTAGCCAAGACCGTAGAGGGCTTCCCGGTTGAAGACTTCGTCCTGGGTCTTGGTGTAGGCGAAACCGACGCGCCCGCTGACCTTTTCGCCGCGGGGCTCGCCGTCGTAATACAACTGGGCCAGCATGCGGTTGTAGTCGCCGAAGCGACCGCTGTAGTCCTGGGCATCGTCGAAGCCGAAGGCCTCCCCGACCACTTCCTGGTAGAAGCGGGGGAAATTGCGGGCGATGGAGTAGCGGCTGAGGCTTTGGTCTTCATCCGAGGTCTTCTGGCGTTCGCCAACGACCTGAAGGCCCCACCAGGGGCGGGGGCGCACGTCGAGTTCGACTTCGTAGTCCTCGGTCTTGCTCCGCTCATTGCGCAGGTCGTTGCCCTGATAGAAGGTGAGGCGTCCGACCTGCCAGACTTCGCCGGTTTCCGCATCGCGGCCATAGAGCACGTTCGAAAGTTTGGTTTCGATACGGCTGCGACCGAAGATGCTGTCCAGCGGGTCATACTGGGGTATTTCCAGGGGATCCACGCTGGTGTCGGGCCGGTAGGAATAGGTAATCGACGGCACGATCATGTGCTTGAAGGCGGAGAAGCCCCAGCGACCGCCGTAGGTGCGGTGCAGGCGCGTCTGGGCGGTTACGCCGACATTGGTCGAGAGCAGGCCGGCCGACGTGTCGCTCTGGCGCTCGCGGGAGTAGAAGTAGCCGTCCGCTTCCCAGAAGGGGGTGATGGCGAGGCCGGGCGTGGGATCCCAGCTATAGGTCAGGCGCGCGGTGTTGGCCGTGCGCGCACCGTCCACGCCGTAGGGCTCGCGATTGTAATAGCCGTTTGCGGTGTCAAAGCTGAAGTAGAGGTTCTCGGCGAGCGGGCGTTCCAGGTAGTGGAAGGTCGCTTCGGGCGTCTGCTCCGTTTCGCTGAACCAACTGTGGGTCTGGGCGCGCACGGTGCCGGTGGCGATGTAATTCGGCTGGCGGTACGTGATGTTGGCGAAACTGCGCGGTTGCGAGCGGCTGCGGAACATGTCGTAGTAGAAATCCTTGTAGAACTCTTCGTCGCCCCAGTGCTCGACCTGCGCGCGTACAACCAGGTCATTGCTGTACTCGTAACGGTGGTACCAGTGAACGTAGCCTCGGTCCTCGGTCGTGTAGAGGGCATGGGCCTCGCCCTGGGTGCGGTAGAAGCGGGACGCGGGGTTGTTCATGAAGTCGTAGGTGAGGTCGGCGCCAAAGCCAACGCCTTCCTTCTCGGTCACGAAAAGCCGGGGTCCCAGGGTCACGTCGGGATTCACCTCATAGGCCTGGCCCACGTTGACAAAGTAGCCGATATCGGCTTGGCGACCGCTGTCGAAATCGAGGGTCCAGGGCGAGCCGCCCACGCCGCCGCGACGCCAGCGGGGGAGGTAGAGGGGCGTATCCGCCTTGCCCAACTGGAGGCGCGCATTGGAGCCGGCCACGGGCTGCCCATCCACCATTTCGAGTTCGCTTAGACGAATCTTGTAATGGGGATGGGGGCGATCGCAAGTGGTCACCCACACATTCTCGCCGCTCAAGGTCTGGGGGCCGTGAAGGTGGAGCTTCTCGGCAGAGAAATAATAAATGCCCGCCTGGCCGGTGGCGTTGTCGAGTTCGCCCGTGCCCGACTTGAAGTCATAGTCCATGTAATCGGCGGTCATCTCGCGGGTCGGCTCGACCACGTGGGCGTTATGAAGCGTCAGGTGCCCCTTGTCAAGGGAGGGGCCATCCTCTTCAGCACCTTTGATGATTTTGGGGGCTTCGGGCGTTGCTTCGTCCTCGGGATCCAAGCGAAAGTGGATTTCGTCGGCGGTAATGGTGGAGGACTGCTGGGTGATCTCCACATTGCCCTTGGCATGGAGATCCACGGGCTCCTGCACGTGGGTAAGTTCGTCGGCCGACATGGTCATATCACCGAGCTGGGCCCGGAACTCATTGAAAACCGTGGGCGCACCGCGACCCGCGCTGGAAATGTTGGACGCGGTCACGTTCTCCAGATCCTTGCTCAGATCAGGGGCTTGGAAACCGCCCGTGGTGGAGCCGAACTCGGTCGGCTGGACGAGCGCATCGGTTATCGTCTTGCGATCGAGCTGCTGAATCGGCGAGGCCGAAGGGCGACCTGTTGAAGGGGCGCGGACGCTTTCCGTCACAATCGGGTTGCGACGAACCGACGCTGAAGAGGGGGGAGTCGTGCCGGTGGGGCGAGATGCGGTCGGGGCGGTTTCCACTACGGGCTCCGCAGCCACCTTCACGGGCTCCTGCTCGGGCGCTTCTTCCACGGCGGGCTGGGCCTCGGTGGCCGGCGCGGGCTCGGGCGCCACTTCTGGAGCGGCCTCGACCGGAGCGGCTTCTACCGGCGCGGCTTCAACGATGACCAAGTCTCCATCCTTCTCTCGTTTGGCTTTCGGCGCAGGTTCGATGGCGGGCGTCGGGGCCTCGGGCTGCGCGGCCACCTGAACAGGAACGGCGCTCGCGAGGGTATTCAGGTTCTCGACCTGCGCCCGGGAGGATTTGGGATCAAGTAACGCCACAACACCGCCGTGTGCTACAACGGCACTGGCCGGTTGGGAAAGGCTCTCCGTATCTATGGTTTTGAGGCCGACATCGAGGGTTTCCAGCGAGCTCGACTTCAGGGTGTAGAGGACTCCGCCGTCGCTGCTGAGATCGTCCACGGTCAAATCCCGGGTCGCGGTCACGGCGGCGCTTGCCGGATCAACGACGAAAAGTTTGTTCGTGCTCGACAACGCAAAGGTGTCGCCCGCATGGCCCACGACCCGGGTGGCCATGGCGCTCAGGGTGACGGAGGTACCCGGCGCCAGGGAATCACGGTCATAGAGCTGCACGCGGGCCTCGGCGCGACCGACCACCGCGAGATGCTGGCCCGATACAGCCAAGTCCACAGGCACGCTGGGGCATTCCGTGATGGTTTCGACGCTGTTCGTCGCCGCGTTGATCACCGAAAGGGAGTCGGAAAAGGTGTTGGCCGTGACGAAACGTCCGCCGCCAATGGACACAATGGCGCTGGGGCTCTCGCCGGTGGCCAGGGTGCCGCTGACTTCGAGAGTGTCCAGCCGGACGATGGTCACGGAATTACCCAGCCTGTTGGCCACGGCGAGATAGTCGCCATCCAGCGCCAGGGCGCCGGGGCCGTCGCCCACGTTGATGCGCGTGGCAATATCGCCGGTGGCCGGATTGATGGCCCACACCGCGTCACGATCGTAGACCGCAACGAAAAACTGGCCAAGGTCCGGGTTCACGGCGGCATCACGAAACTGTCCCTGAGCCTTCAAGGGCTCCGCAGCGGACTGGCCGTAAGATACTGGGGTCCCAGCGAGGAGGGTGATCGTGGCGGCCGTGAGGGCGGGTAAAACGCGTTTGCGCAGAGTCACAGATCTACTTTCCCGTTGTGATGAACCAGAAAGCGGCCACTTTCTTGCCGCTCCGATCCTTCTTTTCCGTGGGGCGAATCAATTCTTCGAGGGGCGCTTCGGTTGCGGGTACCTCGCTGACCGTGGTGGTGAGCTCGGTTGATTCCGCAGTGGTCTCCGACTTCGGTTCCCCAAGGGTCTGGGGGGGAGCGGGCTCACCCTGCGTGGTTTGCGCGGGCAAATCCAAGGCCGGCAGAGCACCGGGCTCAGCGAGCGGAGGTGCGGGCGCCGCAGGCGTTTCCACCGGCGCCGCCTCCTTGGTGACCGGGGTTTCGGCAGTCGGTTCAGCCCCCTGCAGCAGGGCCAGTCCGGCGATGGCGGTGGCTAGGAAGAAACTAGACATGGTTGCTTCTCCATCAGGTGGGTGGCCGCATCCAGGTTGATGTTGGGGCCCGCGCTACCCGTGGTTTGCACGGTCAAAGCGCCGATCGCGTTGGCCAGCGCGCCACAACGCGCCAGGGGCCATTTCTTCGTCAGTCCGTAGATGAAACCGGCGCACGCGGCGTCTCCCGCGCCCGTGCCATCCACCACCTTAACGTCATGGGCTTTGAATTCAACGGTTTCATTGTTGTCGCGCACCAGCAGTCCATCGCCGCCCATTTTCAGGAGGATATGCTCAATGCCGAAGCCCGCGAAGAAATCGAGGATTTCACCGGGCTCGGTCTTGCCGGAATAGTGGGGGGCCTCGCTCATGCTCGTGCAGAGGATATTCGTATGGGGGAGGGCCGCTTCCATCAGCGGAAGCCAGGTGCCGGAACCGTCGAAGCAGGTATCGATGGAAGTGCGCACCCCGAAGGACTGAATGCGCTTGAAGACCCGCCCGATGGGCTCGCCATGGAGCTTCGGGGTCAGGCCGGGGCCGCCCCAGTGAAAGACCTTCGTGCGCTGGCACATGTCGAAGTCGATATCGTCTTCCGACAGGATGCCCACAGTGCCCACATGGTGCAGAAAGGTGCGCTCGCCATCGCTGCCGATGAGCACCACCGTCGCCGCCGAACCGCAGTCGTCCACCCGACGGATGCCCTGGGTGTTTACCCCGGCTTCCTGGAAGGCTTCAATGAGGAAATTTCCGAAGGGATCGCTGCCCAGGCAGCCAGCGAAGGCCGCTTTGCCGCCGAGGCGGCTGAAGACGGCGGCGGTGACGCCCGCCAGCCCCCCCATGGTCATCTCCAGGGAGGGGATCAGGCCGAGGGTACCCCGAGCCGGGAGCTGGTCTACAGGTTGTGCTTTCACATCGGCGCATACACAACCGATGGTAACAAGATCAAACGCCATGCAATGCGCCCTTCAATGGAAAATGGTTTGGTTTGCAGCACTTGGAGTATAGCAAGTTGGGGATCGGGGCGCAATGTTGCGGGAGGCTATCGGACGGATTGAACCGGTCTGACGGATCGGACGGATCGAGGCCAGATCGATCAGATCGGTCAGATCGGTCAGATCGGTCTGATCGGGTGTCAATTCTCCGCAAAACACGCCGCTGGAGCTTCAGGCAGGGGCAACTTGCCAAGTCGGTGTTTTACAAGACACTCCCACATCGATGCGGCGCTCAGCAGTACGCAATTTTCGGGTTGACGGATGGCATCTTCCATGCTTGCGGAGAGCCGTCTGTCCCCCGTCACGTACCAGAGGAAAATGTGGGTATCGAGCAAGAGATTCATGCGTCAAAATCGCGCAGGATCGATTCAGGTAACGGTGCGTCGAAATCGTCCGGTACGCTGAACTCACCTTTGCAGAGCCCCACCGGACGGATATTGGATGGCGAGACGGAGCGCAATCGTATGAACTCGGCGAAATCAAGCACCTCCGCTTGCCGGTCCGGGGTCAGGGCCCTTACTGTTCGGAGAAGTTGGGATTCGATGTTCATTTTGATTCCTCCGCCTGGCAATTCGGTCGTGCTCGATTTGCCGGGTTCGTCCCGATGTCCTGCTCAATTTCCATAATTAAAATTGTAACACAGCAACCTTTGAACGGCCCAAATCCCTTTTGCAGTATTAGTCGAGTTCACTTCTCCAACCGGAAGTCATCCATCAAATCCCCCAATCGTCCATTGGGCAACACTTCCTGGGCCTTGAAGTCGAGCTTCTTCCCGTCGATGGCGATGTTGAGATAGTGGTGGCGGTAATAGGCCCCCTCTTCGGGCTCGTCGCTGTCGGGTCGGGCGGGATGATCGGGGAGGTCGATCTGGTCCCATTCTTTGTACTTGTGGTTGTCCAGACTGCCGCCGCCGCCGCCGTTGATGATGTGGATCACGTTGTTCGGGCCATCGGCGGGGTGGGGGAAACCGCGCTCGTAAGCGTGGGTGTGGCCGCTGAAGGTGAAGTCCACGTCGTATTGCTCCAGCATCGGCGTGATGCCGTTGCGGATGAAATCCTCCCCATCGTAGTAGCCGCCGCTCCAGGTTTCCGCGTAGGCGGGCTCGTGGAAGAAGACGAAGGTCCAGTCGTATTTCCCCTGGTTGTCTTTGAGCTCTTTTTCGAGCCAGATGATCTGCGGGTCGGTGGGATCGACTGTGTTACCCAGCGTGGGGTCCGAGTGGGGGAGCTGTTTGATGCGCAGGGGCTCCAGAATGATGAAGTGCGCGTTGGCGTGGGTGAAAGAAAAATAGTAGTGGGTGCTGCCCGGCGAGGTGTCCGGGTGCTTGAAGTAATGGTCAAACGCGGGGACGTCGGGGTTGCCGTCGAAGCCGCCGTACTCGTGGTTGCCCATGGCGATGTAGCTGGGGAACTTGTGCTGGAAGTACCGCGCGGGGATGAGGTACTGGTAGGACCACTCGTCCCAGTTGATGCCGCGATTCACCACGTCGCCCACGCTGATGACGAAGCTGGCCGAGTCGCGACCGATGGCCCGGGCCACGCGCTCGGTCATGCGGTAGCCCCCCTGATGATCCGCCCACACGATGAAGTTGAAGGGCACCACCTTGTCGGGGGCCGTCGTGAAAGTATAATACCTCGTGGTTTGACGTCCAGCGCTTACCCGGTACTGGTAGGTCGTGGCGGGTGAGAGATTGTTCAGAACGAACTTGTGCATGGTGCGTTCGCCCGATAATTCCGTTGATAAAATCCCCGAATTGTACGTGTCACATTGCACAGTCGCCTGTACCGGTCCGCTGGTCTCAAAGGCGACGGTGATCTGGTCGGGCCGCAGATCCTGTAAGTAAGGCTGGAGCAGCAGAACGGGATCAGACTGCACTTCGGCCTTCAGCGCGGCCACGGCGGCCTGAGCGCCTTGCAGGGTCGCGGTAAACTTCGTCATGTCCGCTCTGGCAGTCGCCAGAGGCGCGGTCAGGGCCTCAATGGCCGCCACCCACTCCGTGCGCGGCTGGTCGTTGCTCCGGATCCACGTGGCGAGGCGATTGAGTTCTTCCTGGATTTCCAATTTGATCTGATAGCCCGCGTCGATGTCCGCGATGCGCCACGCGGCCTGGCGCAGCTTGCCCGAGCCCCAGCGGTTCAGGATCCGCGCCGCCACGAAGATCTCATCGCCCGGCTTCACGCCTTCGGGCATGGCGAAGATGCTCCCACGCGTGTCTTTGCCGATGGGCTCGATCTTCACACCGTTGATGTAGCACGCGCCCGGATCGTCGAAGTCCAGCGCGAGGAGCGGCGCAAACTGGGCGGTATCGAGGCCCGCGATGGCCGTCGGCACGGTCAAGCGCGCGCGATACCACGCGGGGACCTGATCGCCCTCCCATGGCTCGTTCACCTTGACCACTTCCCAGGCCGCATCGTCGAAGTCGGGCTTGAAGGCGCTGTCGTCCGGACCTTTCACCATGCGTTTCCACGGTCCCAGGGGCTCTGCGTAATCTTTCAGCCCATCGAAGGCCGCATTGGCGGCGCTCATGGCGTCCGTGAGTCCGCGGGGTTCTCCCTGAAGCTTCACCTTGGTCAATTGTGCGGGCTTATCGCCATGGCGCATGCCAAGCGCCAGCACGAGCGGATCGCCGCCCTGGATATCGGGCGGGAGCAAAAGCGAAAGCTCATTTGTACCCATGCCGGGGATGTCCTGTACCAGCGCGCCGTTGGCCAGCACGGTAACAGGCCCTTCGGCCTCCAGCGACAGCACCACCTGCTTGCCGCCCCAGACTTCGGGAATCGTCAGCTCCGCCGTGAACCAGGCCCCGGCCCGGGGGCGTTCGACGGCCCAGGGCAGGGTGACGATGGGCAGTTCCTTCGGGGAGACTTCGGGCGGCGCCGGAAAGACGGTCTTCGTGGCGACATAGCGCCAGTCCTGCACCAATACCTGGACCGTGGAATCGAAATCCCACTCGGCGCGGACCGGGAAAACGGAAAAGGTGGTCAGGGTCAAAAGGAGGGCAAGGCGCTTCACGGGGGTACTCCTTGGGGTTAAGCGTCGGGGCTCGGCGGAGCCGGGGGTAGTTGACAAGTGCCAAGACATCGTTTAGTGGATTATGTGCCAAGACATCGTTTAGTTCCAATGCCGTGAGCGTGCCTGATTGTAGACCATGTTCTTTTCCCAAACTAAGGAGAAGCACATGGAAGATCGCGAGGAGTGGTGTCGCAAACGGGCCATAGCTCGTTTTATGCGCGGCGAGAAGCCGGGAACGATTTGCCTGTCCCTTCGCAGGACGGAGCAGTGGTTTTACAAGTGGCTGAAGCGCTTTCGGGAGGGCGGGGAGGATTGGTACCAGGAGCGTTCTCGCAGGCCGAATGAGATGCCGGTCCGCACGTCGGGGGAGATTGAGGCGATTGTTAAGCATCTCCGACTAGAGCTGTACAACCGCGGGGAGTTTTGCGGCGCCCAGGCCATCCTCTGGCGGCTTGAGGAAGAGCATGTCCAGCCTCTTCCCAGCTTGCGGACGATAGGACGAATCCTTGCGCGCCATGAACTGACCCACCGGCGAACAGGGCGCTACGAACCCAAAGGAAAAGTTTACCCGGCCTTGGATGCTTCCCATCCCGGTGCCGTGCATCAGAGCGACTTCGTGGGACCCTGCTATCTTCGAGGCCCCGTACGCTTCTACAGCCTCAACACGGTGGACCTTGCCACCGGGCGATGCGGCGTCGAACCCATCTTGAACGGTAAGGACACCGTCACCGACGCCCTCTGGGCCATCTGGCTGCGCCTCGGGCTTCCAAAATACCTGCAGGTGGACAACGAATCCGTGTTCTACGGCAGCCGCAGATACCCGCGTGGTATGGGAAAATTAATCCGGCTATGCCTGCCGATGGGCGTCGAGCCCTGCTTCATTCCCTTGGCCGAGCCATGGCGCAACGGTGTGGTGGAAAAGTTCAATCATCACTGGCGGGAGAAGTTCCTGGGCCGGGTCATAATGGAGGGCGAAGAAGAGTTGAAGCGGGAGAGCCTGGCCTTTGAACAACGCCACAACGACCGGTACCGCTACAGCAAACTGGGCGGCAAGACGCCAATGCAGGCCCTGGACGCCGCGAAAAGGCCCTTGCGACACCCCGCAAGGGAGCAGCCGCCAAAGCTGCCGCTGCCCAAGCCGGAAAAAGGTTTCTACCACGTCATCCGGTTTATCCGAGGCACGGCGACCTTCGACCTGTTCGGGGAAACTTATCCCATGCCGCCTGAAGCCGTTTACGAATACGTATGGGCAACCGTGGACGTGGCAAGGCAGCAACTCTACTTCTATGTCGACGACAAGCTCATCGGCGAACACGACTACCGCCTGCGATA
>JBHEKR010000195.1:0-3742 GCA_041859365.1 Candidatus Hydrogenedentales bacterium | reverse complement strand
CGCAACTGCGTTGCGCAGGAAGCGCTACCGGACCCGCTGGCCAGGCCAGTCTCCCGCAGGAGGCCACCGCGCAGGGTATGCACAGGGCAATCGGTCCAGTCCATGTAACGCATCCGTGACCGCTACTATGGCATATTGCCGGTTAGAAGTCACTACCTTTTAGCAGAGTTCGGCCATTGTGCGCGACGGAATGCGCCGGGACCCGTCTTTGCCTGGCGGTTTCCGGCGGCAACCCGCTGATCCCAGCCGCCGCATTGGGTATCAGGAACCTTGCGGCGCAAGGACTTGCACACCGTACCCCACGATGGTCTGGCGCAAGATGTCCTTTTCGCGGGGCACCGCGGGGCCGTCGGGATAAACGTGCCACGCGGCATTCCCGGCATCTACGGGGAGCCGGTAGGTCAGGGTGTAGGGCGACTCATTCACGACGATGTACCAGGTGCCGGTGTCCGTCTCCTTCGGCAAGGCCAGGACGCCCCGGTCCAGGGAGCCGTAGGAGGGTTCCAACGGCACCTGCATGACGGCACCCGCGTCGGGCGCGCTAAGAACCGCTTGCAGCCCATTGAGTTCTTTAACCAGGGCGAGCAACTCGCCCCAGAAGAGGCTGTCCTTCTCCACCTTGAAGGTGCCCCAATAGAGCAGCCCGCGCGCGCCACGGACGATCGCGTCGTAGGCCATGAAGCGGGATTCTTCCGGTTTGGGCCGGCGGCGCTTGGGGTCATCCGGCGCATCCTCAGCTCGAATGTCGTTCCAGCCAAAGCCCTGCAACACCATCCAGACCGGCTTGCCAGGTGCGGAGGCCTGCATGCGATCAGTGTACGCACCAACACTCGACAGCGTGCGGTCCGCCAGATCGGAATGCCCGGCGGCGCCCGTGGCGGGGACCGGGTAGATGTCACAGCCGACGACATCGGCGGCCAGCCCAAAGCGTGCGAGCTGCGGAATGGTGTTGCGAGGGGCGTGGTTCATCCAGACCGGGTGCGCGGGGTCTGCGGTCTTGAGGTGGAGATAGCCTTCCAGAAGCCCCTTGCGCAGGCGGTCTTCTTCGGCGGGTGCGTTGACCAGGCTGATGCCCCGGTAGGGGGGAGTCTCCTGCAACGCTTCCCAGATGCCATCGGCCGCGGCGTCGGCCTCGAGGTGGCGGTTCTCCTGGCGCAACTGCGCGGACTCTGCCAGCTTGGCGCGGAGGGTCGTCTGCAGTTCGACGTCTTCCAGGACATCCAGGCGCTTGGCCAACTCGCTTGGCTCCTTCTCGATCCGGGCAAGCACGGGACCATACCAGACATTCCACAGCGCCTCGTCGGGCACCTCCCAGACCAGCAGCGCGGGGTGTTCTTTGAGGGGGTTCACCAGTTCATCGAGGTAGGCAGCGCGGGGTTCTTCTTTGGTGCTGAAATCGATGGCGCCGCCGGTGTTGACCCAGGCATGCAGCCCTTTGCTCTTGAGGCGATCAAGCGACTCCGCGGTGGCCTGAGCCTGTACCAGGTTGAACCCGGCATTGGCCACCTGATCCAGCACGGCGTCTTCCGCGGGGTTTTCGTACAGGCCGAGGACGAAGGTGCGTTGTCCCGCGATGATCGCCATCCGGTCGGTGTCGAAAGTGCATTCGGCGGCCAATGCGCCGTGCGCGGCCAGGAGTCCAGTCAGGATCAGGGGGGTCATACGGGTGGGCATGGGCTTCTCCAAGATAAGTCGTCCAAACGCGGTCACGGTGGCGATAGTAGCACGTCCCGGTACACGGGTCATGGCATGGGCGGGTTGGCAAGGGACCCCACCGGAGGAACGGGAAAATGGATGCGGATGGTCGTGCCCTCGCCCGGATTGGAGCGGACTTCGATTCCGCCGCGGTGCAGGGCCACAATGCCCATGACCACGGCAAGCCCCATGCCCCGACCCACAAACTTGGTGCTGTAGAAGGGCTCGAACATGCGGTTCTGGGCCTCGGCATCCATGCCGACGCCCGGATCGCGCACCTCCAGAAACACGTACACCCCGGCCTCCATGTTCCCAAAGCCATGCAGTTTGGCCAGGTCGTTGGCATCGCAAACGGTTGCGCCGGTGCTGATATGCACCACGCCGCCGGTGCCGGTGCTCGCCTCCACCGCGTTGTGCAGTAGACTTTCGAGCGCTTGCGAGATCGCCTTCGTGGTGCCAAGCACGCGCGGCAGCCCGGGGGAGAGGTGATATTCCAGCAGCAGGGGCGGGGCGACAATGCTCGCGCTGGTGTGCTGCAAGTCCTGGATGAGACGGTTCAGGTCCAGCAACTCGATCGTAAAGAAACCGCTGCCGCTGAACACGGCCATCTGTTGACTGATGTGCGCAGCGCGCTCGGCCGCCCGGGTAATCTGATCAAGATCGTGGCGTTGATCCTCGGTGAGGTCGCCCCCCATCACCAGCGCCTCGGTATAGCCGAGGATAACCGCCAGGAGATTGTTGTAGTGGTGGGCCACGCCGCCGGCCAGCGCCAGCAGGCTGTCGTGGCGCTGGGCCTCGTGCATGCCGCGCTCCAGGGCGCGGCGTTCCGCGGCCATCTGGCGCCGCTCAATGGCGTAACGAAGTACACGCATGAGCACCTTGGGATCGGCCTCGCCCTTCACCAGGCAATCGTCTGCCCCACTATGCAGCGCGGCCAGGGCCATCGCTTCGTCATCCATGCCGGTCAGGACCACAATGGGGAGGAGGGGATGCGCGGCGTGCAGACGCTTCACGGAGTCCACCCCCTCGCAATCGGGCAGCCCCAGGTCGAGCAGCGCGGCGTCGAATTGCTCTGTGCGAAGCAGGTCCTCGGCGTCTCCCAGGCTTTCCACGTGGCGTACGGTGATATCAGAACGGGACGCGCGTTTCAGCGCCTCCATGACGAGGAACGCGTCGCTGGGGCTGTCTTCAAGCAACAGCAGATTCATGCCTGCATCTCCCGTGGGTGCTCCGATGGCAAGGTCGCCACCTCGAACCAAAAGGCGGCCAGGGCGCGCATGGCGCTGGTATACGCCTCGAACTCGAGGGGTTTGGTGATATACCCATTTGCATGCAGCCCGTATGCGGCCTGGATGTCCTCGTCCGCCTGGGAGGTGGTCAATACGATCACCGGAATCCGCACCAGCGTGGGATCGCCCTTCATTTGCCCAAGCACCTCGCGACCGTCCATGACGGGTAAGTTCAGATCCAGCAAGAGGAGATCCGGACGGGGCGCATCGGGATAGTCCGCCTCACGGCGTAAGAAGGCCATGACCTGCCGACCGTTCTCTACCTGATGAATTTGGCACTCAACGCCTGCTTCTTTCAAGGCGGCACGGCAGAGGAGGGCATCGGTCGGACTGTCTTCCGCCAGCAAGACGTCGAAGATGGCTTTGGTCATGCCGGCTCCTGTTCTGGTGCGTCTGGGATCGAGAAGTGAAAGTCGGCGCCTGCACCCAACTCTGACTGGAACCCAATCTGGCCACCATGCCGCTCCACAATGCGCTTGCAGATAGCCAGGCCTATCCCGGTGCCGGGGTAGGTGCCCCGCGTATGGAGGCGTTGAAACACCTGGAATACCCGCGCGCTGTGCGACGGATCAATGCCAATGCCATTGTCCGCGACGTGAAACAGCCAGGCATCTTCCTCGCGTGTCGCCGAAAGCACAATTCGGGGTGGATCCGTCCCGCGAAACTTGATTGCATTCGCGAGGAGGTTTTGGAACAACTGGCGCAACTGGCCGCTGTCAGCGATGACGGTGGGCAAGGGTTCCACCCAGATCTGCGCG
>JBHEKR010000135.1:0-7137 GCA_041859365.1 Candidatus Hydrogenedentales bacterium | reverse complement strand
TCAAAGCGCTTGAGCTCTTTCTTGAGCCAGGCACTGGTTTTCACGCAGGAAGTATAGTAGGCGGGCGTATCCACGTGCTGCAGATCCACCATGCGGACCGCCTTCGCGATCACGTCGAAAAGCTGGCGGACGGGCGCATAGCTGTTGTCCTGCGCCTTATAGGCCTTGAAGGGCACGAGGAGATCCCAGTACACGTCCCAGGCTTCCTGGTGCAGCACGGCCAGATCGGCGTATTCGAAGTGATGCTCAATGTCCATCTTCGTGCTGGGCACGCCTTCAAGCGCGATCTCGAACTTTTCCCCCGCCTTCGCCTTCTTGGACAGCACGATTTCCTCGTGGAACTTGTCCAGGCCCTGGTAGGGCTGGCCGTTGATATAGGCTAGGGCCTCGCCCGCGGCGGAAAGCATGGGCACACCCCACTCGAAGTGGCCGCCGGAATGGCGAATCAACGCCACGACCTGCTGGCCCGCGAATTCCCTGGGGATGACCGCCGTCATGCGGAACCAAGTGGTCTGGTCGAAGCCGCCCCAGCGCCCCATGATCTCGAAGGGCTTCCAGCCAGACTTCGGCATGCGCTCCGGGCCGAGGCCCTGACCGGTGACGCAATGCTCGAGGGGGCCGATGGGCCGGCGGTGGCTATAGATAGTGGCCTGGATCTCTTTCAACCGGGCATCAATCTGCTGGGTTTCTATATTGCGTTGGGCATCAAAATTGGGCATGGGAAAGCGCTTCCTTTCGCGGGAAATCGTTGTGGAAACTGGGAAAGATGGTTGCGCGGGCGGCAGGCGCGGCACCCGGAACCGGGCGCTATTATACGGGCCTGCGGGCGTCAAAGAAAATGTTTTGAAAGGCCCATCCCCCGTAAACAGCAAGAGGGCGGCCTCGAATCGAGGCCGCCCTCTGCAATGTCTAGAACCCGTGGTTACTGCTGCTTTGTAGCCTCAGTACCGTCGATAACCAACTTTGCGCCGTCCCAGGTGCCGCCGTAGGTGGTGCCCATGAGCTCCACCGCGATTGCGCCATCCGTGAGCGTGTACGGAACTTCCGTACCGCCGGGGAAGAGGGATTCAATCGCACCGCCTTTCAGCGAGAGCTTGTCTCCCTCAAGAAACGCAAGTTGGATATCCTTTCAGGCCCAGGTCGAACCGGTCAGCGGAGCTGCGGACGCGGAAGGAGCGGGCGTCTCGGCGGGCGCGGCACCTTCAGCAGGAGCGGGCTCTACGAGGGGAGCGGGCTCAGCAGCGGGCGCGGGCTCAGCAGCGGGCGCGGGCTCGGCAGCCTTCTCGGCGTCCTTCGCGTCCAAACGCTGTTCAATCGCGGACGAGCCACCTTCGTCCGTAGGGGCGGGAGCGCTGCAACCGGCCATAACGGTGATCATGACGAGGCTCAACAGGCTCAAAAGAATCTTGCTCATTTA
The DNA here is from genome assembly GCA_041859365.1 of Candidatus Hydrogenedentales bacterium. Classification (GTDB taxonomy): domain Bacteria; phylum Hydrogenedentota; class Hydrogenedentia; order Hydrogenedentales; family JAEUWI01; genus JAEUWI01. The sequence goes on along the minus strand of JBHEKR010000135.1, from coordinate 5,720 downwards.
TTTACCCTTTCCTATTTTTTGCTGAGTTTGTACACACGGATCCCATCCGTGAGGGTAAATCGTATCACGTTGGAAAAATAATTCCAAGTTGTTGCCCCCCCTGCATTTGACTCACTTTCGCATACCCAAAGTTTCTAAAAAGTTCCATACGGATCTAAGTCCACTTTCAACAATACTTTCCGCCCTTTTTGCTGCTCCAGGAAGCCCTCCCGCGCGCGGCGCGTCAGGGCATTTAATTTCGCCGGACTGCGCGACAACACCCCGAGATTCCAGCGGTAATATTTGTTCACGCGCTTCACCGCAGCCGGTGCCGGGCCCATCACCTCCATCCCCCGAAAGTCCTCGCCCCGGGTGATCTCCCGGACAATCCGGTTGAGCGCCAGCGCGCTCCGCTCGGCCAACTCCAGGTCTTCACTCTCAATGGCAAAGTTCACCAGTCGGCGGAAGGGCGGATACTGAGCGCTCTCCCGGTGGCCTATCTCCTGCTGGAAGAAGCCCGGATAGTCGTGGCTCGCCGCCGCAACGATCGCGTAGTGCCTCGGGCGAAAAGTCTGGATGAAGACTTCGCCCGCAAGCTCACCCCGGCCAGCACGGCCCGCCACCTGGGTGAGCAACTGAAAGCCCTGCTCGGCCGCGCGAAAGTCCGGCAGCGTCAGGCCCGTGTCCGCATTCACCACGCCCACCAGCGTCACTCCGGGAAAGTCGTGGCCCTTGGCAAGCATCTGAGTGCCGATGAGCACATCAATCTCGCGGTTCGCGAAGCGCCCGAGGATCTTGGCGTGCCCGCCCTTGCCCGAGGTCGTGTCCGCGTCCATCCGAGCCACCCGAGCCTTGGGAAAGGAGCGCATGAGGTAGTCCTCGACCTTCTGCGTACCCATACCCATGTAAATGAGGGGATTGAAATGGCACTTGTCGCAGATCTCGGGCTTGGGCCGGGTCGCATCGCAATAGTGGCAGCGCAGGCGGCTGCCCTCGCTGTGATACGTGAGGCTCACGTTGCAGTTCTCGCATTCGGCGACCCAGCCACACTGGGGACACAATACGAAGGGCGCAAAACCCCGCCGATTGAGCAACAGAATGACCTGTTCACCCGCGTCCACCTTGGCGTTGACCGCGTCTTCCAGGGTGCGCGACAAGATAATCTTACCTGCGGCTTCTTTGGCCTCCGCGCGCATGTCGATGACGGTCACGTGGGGCAACGAACCGGCGGTAGCGCGTTTGGAGAGCTCGATCCGCTTGGATTTTCCAATCTCGGAATTGTAATAGGACTCCACCGAGGGCGTGGCCGATCCCAGCACGCAGACTGCGCCGCTGTTGCGCGCACGCATGATGGCCACATCCCGCGCGTGGTAGCGCGGCGTCTCGCCCTGCTTGTAGGAGCTGTCGTGCTCTCCGTCCACAATCACGATGCCCAGGTTGGGCAGGGGCGCGAAAATGGCCGAGCGCGCGCCCACCACGATGCGCACCTCGCCCCGTTGGGCTCTGCGCCATTCGTCATAGCGCTCGCCCAGGCTCAGGCCGCTGTGGAGCACGGCAATAGTGTGCTCGAAACGCGCCACGAAGCGTCCTACGGTCTGAGGCGTCAGGGAAATCTCCGGCACCAGGATAATGGCGTCGCGCCCCAGCGCCAGCACCCGCTCGATGGCCTGGAGGTAGACCTCCGTCTTGCCGGAACCGGTGATGCCGCGCAAAAGGAAGGTCTGGAAGTTTCCCGATTCCACCGCGTCCGTTATTTCATCATAAGCGGCCTGTTGCTCGTCGTTCAGCGGATATTTATCCCGCGCCTGGTTTGCGGAACCGGAATCGGGCGCGCGGTAGAGTTCCCGGGCTTCGATCTGGATCAGCCCCTTCTTTTCAAGGATGCGAATCGCCGAAAGGGGCGCGCCATGTTTCGCGCTAAGGTCACTCAGGGCCATGGCCGCGCCGGTGTGAAGCAGGTCGAGGTAAACCGCAGCCTGTTTTGGCGCTCTCCGTTGCAGGGCTTCGAGCGCTTCGTTTTCCAACCGTGTATCCGGGTGGAGCGCGGCGTAGTGCTCCTGCTTGATGGTCACGCCCGCGTCCTGCATTACCGGCTCCGCCAGGACGATGCCCCGACGCACGAGGGCCGCGAGGGTGTTGCTCAAGGCCGTACGGCCCGCCGTAGACGCAAGTTGCCCCTCGGTGAGGGTGCCGCGCGAATACAGGGCGGCAATGACCTGCTTCTGTCGCTCGGTGAAACGGCCCGCATTGATCATATCGGGCACCAGCCGATAACGCATTTTCGTGCCGATCTTCAGCCCACTGGGTACTGCGCACTGGAGCGCCTCGCCCCAGGAGCAGCAGTAGTAGTCCGCAATCCAGCGGCACAGCGACAACATCTCGGGTGAGAAAACCGGGGCCTCGTCCGGCAGGTCGATGAGCGGTTTCACCGACGGCACCGACGGCTCCGCAGCCAGCTTCACGATAAAGCCCGTGTCTACGCGATTCCCCATGGGCACCACGGCCCGCATGCCCAGCGCAGCGCGCTGGCGCAGCGAAATAGGCACGGCATAGCAGAAGGTGCGGTCGAGCGGCAAGGGCAGCACGACCTCGGCGAATACGTCGCAGTCGAGCGATGGCGTGGGATGGGTCATTGGAAGGGATAGCGCCTCGAAGTACAACAGGGTCAAGACACCCAGTATAAATCAAGACTGAAGGCAAAAACAGGAAACGCAGGGACAGCGTCGCCCCATGTCGAGCACATTCACACGTATCGGTGCGTCCGCAAGCGCGCCCAATCCGAGCAAAAACCACTGCAACCGGCGAGGCTGTCCTGTTGCCAGCGAGGGCGACCCGGACGTTCGAATCACACCCGAATTGTGAAAAGAGTCTATTTCACTACGAGACTTCACGCGGTTGCGGCTAAGTCGTGACGTCAGACCACAGGACAGCCCCGCCGGTCAGAGGGCGCGCCCTCGGTCACAGGGAGTATTGTGGCCGTGGCTTTTCCCGCACGGCGAAGTCGCGGGGCGACGCTGTCCCTACTGCAAAAAACCGGCCGCGCTTTTCGCCACGGCCGGTCTGAGACTTCTCGCTATTCTTATTTCGCCACGTCCGTCACCCAGCACGAGGTGTCCACGAAGCGGTGCCAACTGTTCTTCTCCTGCTTTCTTACCGACACACCGAAGCGCGGCAGCCATCGGGGAGCGGAGGGCTTGCTCAGCAGGCGCATGTTCGCCTCTTCGGGCGTCCGATTGCTCTTCTTCACGTTGCAGCGGGAGCACGCCAGCACGAGGTTTTCCCAGGAATCCGTACCCCCGCGTGAGCGCGGCAGGATATGGTCCAGGGTCAACTCGCTCTTTTCCGGGCGGGCACCGCAATACTGACACTGGTGCTTATCACGCGTGAAGATATTGGTGCGTGAAAAGCGGATCTCGTGGCGAATGAAGCCGTTGAAGGCGTCCAGGAGGATCACTTCGGGAAGGATCACCGGCTGCGACGGTGAATGGACCATGGGGAGGTCGGTGCCGCGCAGGTATTCCTTGCGCGAATGAACGCACCAGGCATCAAACTCATAGAGGGAATAATCGGCGGGATGCACAACACGGGCATGACCCTGGTACAACAGCGCCAGGGCACGGCGCGCGCTTGCCACATTGATGGCAATCCACGACTTGTTCAGTACAAGTACATGTGCATCCAACATAACCCTTCTCCGGTTACGACAGATCAGCCAAGTGCGCACCAGTATAATTAGGCGGCGACGTCAAGTCAACGCGGGTCGCCCCGAACTATGGTTAGTGTACTGCTATGCTGTCGTTTTGATTCCATGAGCGCCCGACGGCGCCCACAGAGTAAAGAGGCTCCATGCGCACTTTTGCGACCAAATGGGGAGGTCGGGTGCCACCCTCAAGCAGAGGAGCGCAGCGGGGGAGCTTGGGGGTGAAGGGATTCCAGTTTTTCAAGGAGAATTGTGTCGCACGGCAAAGTCACAACACCCACAAACTCCATCGCTACGCGATTACGTTTGAGGGTGGCACCCCAGGTTTCCTTTTGAACTACTTGGAACATGCTCTTAAGTTGGTGCCATGGGGGATCATCCCCGTACTTGCAAAAAACCAACGCAACCGCCACTATGACACCAAGCCAGAAAGAAGGAGTACGTGCCATGGGTGAAAAGGATAAGAAAAAGAAAAAGGGCAAGGAAAAAGCCGAAAGGCAGATCGCCCCCTCGGAGTCCCTCAAGGAAATGTCCAGCAAGGACTACGAGAAAGCACTGGGCGAGCTCCAGATCGAATTGGTCAAGCTCCAGGAATGGATCAAGACCGAGGGGCTCAAGGTCGTGGTCATCTTCGAGGGACGCGACGCGGCGGGCAAGGGCGGCGCTATCAAGCGCATCACCGAATGCCTCAACCCCCGCGTGTGCCGTGTGGTCGCCCTGGGCACCCCCACCGAGCGCGAGAAATCCCAGTGGTATTTCCAGCGCTACGTGCCGCACCTTCCCGCCGCAGGCGAAATGGTCCTCTTCGATCGAAGCTGGTACAACCGCGCGGGCGTCGAGCGCGTCATGGGATTCTGCACCGACGCCGAGCTTCAGGAGTTCTACCGCTCCTGCCCCGAGTTCGAGCGTATGCTCGTGCGCGCCGGTATTATTCTCATCAAGTACTGGTTTTCCGTGGACGACGCAATCCAGGAAGATCGCTTCAAGGCGCGCATGAAGGATCCGACCAAGCGGTGGAAGCTCAGCCCCATGGACCTGGCCTCGCGCATGAAGTGGGTGGAGTATTCCCGGGCCAAGGACGACATGTTCAACTACACCGACATCAAGCAGGCCCCGTGGTATGTGGTGAATGCCGACGTGAAAATGCGAGCGCGCTTAAACTGTATCGCCCATTTGCTAAGCCTGGTGCCCTACCAGGACCTCACCCCGAGCCCATCAAGCTGGAGCCCAGGGTTATCGACGACAGCTACGTCCGCCCGCCCATCAGCGAACAGAATTTCGTCCCGGAGATATACTGAATTGCGAATTACGAATTATGACTGGGAAACGATTGAGCATAAGTACACTGTGCAGTATTCGAGAGGCATCCCAATTCATAATTCACTATTCATAATTCGTAATTCCCCACCCGCCACCGCCCGGCGTCTCGATGATCGCTGCGCTGGTCGCTACATCCGTGATCCCGCCATCTCTTGGCCCCGGAGGGGCCGCGGAACTTAGCCCAGGGTGGAGCCTAAGCGGAACCCTGGGATCGAGGACCACCACCTTCAACAGCCCCCGAAGGGGGCGACGGAAAACCCGCCAATTCAATCCCAGATATAACGTTCGTCATATGGAATCCCGTGCTTCTCTAACAATGCGACGAACTCCTCCTTGAAGGTCATCTTCTTATGGTGTTCCGCTTGATTCGCGATGTAATTGTAGACAATATCCTTCTGGCTTGCGCTCACGGTGAAGGCGCGGTATCCAGACTGCCACCAGAAGTTCTCGTGCCCCTTCACATCCCGGTGAAGCCACTTTGACGAATTGGATTTGATATTCCGGAGTACCGCTGACACCGAGGAATCCTGGTGCAGCGCGGCCAGAATATGGACGTGATCCTCCATGCCATTGATTAGAATCGGGTGAAGATCTGATATTACCGATAATAATGCTAGATAAATATAGTTGTGGGTTCCAAGACTGAGTTGGATATACTAAGTGTTATCAAGCCCTTAGCCCAACTCAACGAGGAACCCACAATGATTGTAAATGAGATGAT
>JBHEKR010000096.1:0-8071 GCA_041859365.1 Candidatus Hydrogenedentales bacterium | reverse complement strand
CGCAAGCGGGGGGAATCCTACTCACCAAAGCGCCCCTCTTGGCCCCCCCCGCTTGCGGGGGGGTAGGGGGGTAAGTTCTCGACCCCGCGAACTGATTCTCTCAAGCTTCCCGCCATTTCTTGCCGCCGCGTCGACATATACTGTAGAAACCAACCAGCGGCAACCAAACGGAGGTACACACCCCATGCCCCAGTCAGACGCAGTGTTACTCGACAAGTGGCGCGCCCAAAGTGACGCCGACGCCTTCGCGGAATTGCTCTCGCGCCATGCTTCCATGGTCTACGGGGCCTGCCTCCGGGTCGTCAGGAATCCCGGCATCGCGGAAGAGGTGGCCCAGGAGTGTTTCCTGGAGTTGATGAAAGGCCCGCGCGGCATTCAATGTATCGGCGCCGGGCTGCACACGGTCGCCACCCGGCGGGCCCTGGACCGGGTCAGGGCAGAGGGACGCCGTGCAGAACGGGAAAGAAGCTACGCGGCGGCGCTGGATACAGCGAAGGAGCACGAATGGGACGACACCCGTGAATACGTAGACGAGGCCATCACCGCCCTTCCCGACGAACTCCGGGTGCCCATCGTCCTGCGCTTCCTCGAAGGCCACACCCACGAAGCCATTGCGGAGGAACTTGCCCTATCCCGTTCGACCGTCCGTTCGCGAATCGACAAAGGTATTGACGTGGTGCGCGAGAACCTCGTTAAGCGCGGCGTGGTGCTCTCCGTGGCCGCCCTCTCCACCGGACTTGAAGGTCTGGAGGCCGTAGCCGCACCGCCCGCTCTGCTGTCCGAACTGGGCAGGCGCGCCCTGGCCATGCGCTCGGCACCCACGTTTCTGTCCGCCGCGGCGGGCGCAAAATATGCTGTCGCGCCGCTTTTACTGGCGGGTGTCGTGCTCGCAGGTGCGTGGGCAGCCACACGGGATACAAAGCCCCCTGAAAACAAGGTTGAACCCGCAGTGGTCGCCGTTACAGTGACACCGGAGCCGACCGAAACACCCGAGGCACCAGCAGTCCTTGCCGAATCGCCCCAGGCGGAAGAAGCTCCTGCCGAAGACGCAGCGGCGGCACCCGAGCCACTGCCCGCAGCGGAAGAAGATGACGCTGCAAAGGGATGGAAGCTCGATTTGACGCCGTCCGAAGTCCTCAAGGAGGCCCTACAAGCTAAGGCTGACATTAAGTTCGAGGAAACTCACATTAAAGATGTCGCGGAGTTCCTGCAAGATACCTTCGAGATTAATCTGGTCCTGGATCAACGGGTTGTCGCCCCTGAGCTTGAGGAGCATGTGGGCAACGAGGTGGTCGGAGCCCAACCGGGTCTCCAACCGGGTCTCCAACTAGGATTCCGGTCGGGCGCTCCTGTACCCGGTCCACCGCCAGCTCCCGTGCAGTTTGTCCGGCTGCCACGAGAATACTTGACCGATGGACATATCCGCAGCGTCGACCAGAAAGACAAGACTCTCGAAGAGATTCTCACCACCGTCACATCACCCCTCAACTTGATCTGGAAGATCCGGGGCAATGCCGTCTGGATAAGCACTTCCGCTCAGTTCACAGAAGACATGACCGTGCCGCTGCCGTCGGCCCCCTTTCGAGAGGGAGAGATATTCACGATCCTCTCGTCACCGGCGAACATCGAGTTTGAGGACATTCACATCGCCGATGTTGTGGGATTCATGCGCAATGCGTTCGAATTGAACATAACTCTGGACACGAAAGTAATCATGCCGGAAACCAAGATGGGGGATAGCAATTCCCCCGACCCTTCCCAATTCGCGACGGACGGCAGGTTGGATTACATCAACCTGAAGGATGCCTCCATGGCGGAAACGCTCTTCGTAATGACTCGTATGCTCAATCTCAGCTATCGGGTCGGCAAGGATGGCATTTTCATCTCCACTCCGGATCGCTTGAAGGGGTCGTTCTGATCCATCCGATTGCCGCCGCCAGGAACGCATTGCTTCGGGCTGTGAATGTGACAAAAAACGAGTTCACCCTGCACACCAACCCAAGAGCACAAAGAAATCTACCTGCGCTTCAGCGTTTCCCAATCGCCCAGGATGTCGGCATCACCCCACTTGACGAGGAAACGCTGCATCCGTTCGGTTGTGTCGGTAAACACCAATTGGTCATTCACTTGCTGGTGCTTAACCCAGAGGAGGCCCTTCTCGCTGCGCTCTTTCAACCAATCCTGGTCGAAGGTTCGGAAGGACAACGTGTCCCCGTCTCGTTTCACATAGTAGAAGCTGTGTATACGAAGCAAGTGTATCGCCGCTTCTTCTTGAATGTCCGGAAGCGGTGAATCGTTGGCCAGAGTGACGTCCAGCACGCGATGACCACCGATCTGGGCCAAATGGACCAGAAAGACCACGGGCGGATCGCCTTCGGCTTCCCGGTAGCTTAACCGGTAGCCTTTGCCATCAGCTTTTTCAAACTTGAAGACGTCGTCAGGATCCGAATCGCTTCCCCAGGCCCCCAACAACCCTTCGTCGAATACCAAGTCCTCGGCGGTGTAAACGGGTTGCAACGAGAAGGGAATGCATCCGCCCATGAGACAGAAAATGGAGAGTAGCCACGCACGACGCATTTTGCCGATACCTCCTCTGGTAAAAGTCGAGTCAATTCCACTGTGCCTTTGTGGTCTTACCTCGACTCTGATAATACACCGCGCAACCGTTGGCCGCAAGAGAACCTGTCAGAGTTCGCGGTCGTTCGCTGCCCGCTGAATAGGACAAGATCAGAAAAGGCCCCGCAGACATCGCTGCGGGGCCTTCTCATTACTCAATTCATCACCCGCCTCAGCAGGGCAGTTCCCAACCCTTGCGGTATTCCTTGCTCACGAATTCCTTGGGGTTCGGCACGTTGGTGACCGCGCCCGCCTTGTTGTCCCAGTGCATCTTCTGCTCCGTGCGGACCGCCAGATTGCCGAAGGCCACCATCTCGGTGAAGGGGCCGGAGTAGTCGAAGTTCGAGGCCGCCGGCTCGCCGCCTTTGCAGGCTTCGATCCAGTTCAAATAAGGATTCTCATCCTTAACACGCTTGATCGTCTGCTCGGGCTTCTTGTAGTCCGCCATTTTCTCGTCGGGCAGCAGACGCGCTTCGCAGCCGTATTCGCCCGCCGTGAGGATGCCGGTCTCGCCGACAAAGAAGTAGCCGTTGTCGCCGTCGCCCAGCGCGCCGGAACCGAAGTCCCACCAGCCGCGCCAAGCGTAGGGCGCGTACTTCTCATTGTGGGGGCGCATCGACGCGGAGACAAGAAGGTGTTCGACGGGAAACGGCCCTGCAGGGAGTATTCACGCAGGACCTTAGCCGATTGATGAAGCAGGACAAGCAAATCCGAAAGTTTCAAACTGCATCGATAAAACGTTCTAAACGAAAGAAATATTTGAACTTCTTCGGGTCAAGCCCGTTGAGACAACACAATTTCATATCTATGCGGCCCAGTTCACCATGCGAATCTAGATAAAGAAATCCGACGGGAAATTTCATGTCCCCGGCGACTTCAGGTTCCATGTAGGTCCACGGGTGTGGAAGTGCACGTTCGCCAGTTCGAATGTACATTTCCCTATTTTCCTTGTAGTCCGAAAGATACTCGTCTATGTGTGTGCGACTCATGGGTATGGTTATTTCTTCTGTACCGACCATTTCATCAGAGACATAGAGGTTGGAGTTAACCAGCAGTTCGTTGGCGTCCAAAGTCGCTCTTTCGAAGTCATTCAGCACAATGACTAAGAAACATCGATATACCCCCTTTGGCAAGACATAGCCCACGGTAAGTGAGGTGCACTCGTCTGACTCGCTCACCGCAAAGGGCACGTTCAACATGAACAAGTTCTTCTCGGAATAATACTGGTCGATAAATAGTAGTCCGACCCCGACTGGCAGCGACAACACCAGAAGCCCACAAATTGTCGCCAAAGTAAGGCGACGTCTATTCACCTTGGTGGGACGAGATTCTCTCTCTGACATTTCATTTGACTCCTGGGCGACGGTCATCTGAACAAAAGGCCCCGCAGACATCGCTGCGGGGCCTTCTCATTACTCAATTCATCACCCGCCTCAGCAGGGCAGTTCCCAGCCCTTGCGGTATTCCTTGCTCACGAATTCCTTGGGGTTCGGCACGTTGGTGACCGCGCCCTTGACGTTGTCCCAGTGCATTTTCTGCTCCGTGCGGACCGCCAGATTGCCGAAGGCCACCATCTCGGTGAAGGGGCCGGAGTAGTCGAAGTTCGAGGCCGCCGCTTCGCCGCCTTTGCAGGCTTCGATCCAGTTCAAGTAGGGGTCTTCGTCTTTGATGCGCTTGATCGTCTGCTCGGGCTTCTTGTAGTCCGCCATTTTCTCGTCGGGCAGCAGGCGCGCTTCGCCGCCGTATTCGCCCGCGGTCAGGATGCCGGTCTCGCCGACAAAGAAGCAGCCGTTGTCGCCGTCGCCCAGCTTCTGGTTCGCGGGAATGCCCTCGGGCCGCTTGGGAATGAGCATGCCGTCATACCAGAACACGTCCACGGGGGCCATGTCGCCGCGCGCGGGGAAGCTGTACTTCACGATGGAGGCCCGCGGCGCGGTCTGGTCGTTCTTGCCGGACTGGGCAACAAGCTCTACCGTGTAGTCGGAAGACTCCACAAGTTTCAATGCCCAGAAGGCCGGGTCCATGATGTGGCAGGCCATGTCGCCCAGCGCGCCGGAACCGAAGTCCCACCAGCCGCGCCAGTTGAAGGGCGCGTACTTGTCGTTGTAGGGGCGCATGGGCGCGGTGCCGATCCACAGATCCCAATCCATCGTCTCGGGGATGGGCATTTCGTCGAGGGGCTTACCAAGCAGGTTCCCTTCCTTGTCCATGCCCTGGGGCCACACAGGACGATTCGTCCACACGTGGGCTTCTTTCACTTGGCCGATGGAGCCGGACCAGAGCATTTCGCACATGTCGCGCACGCCATTGCCGCAGTGGCCCTGGTTGCCCATCTGCGTGGCCACCTTCATCTCGCGGGCCGTGTTGGTCAGCAGGCGCGCCTCGGCTACGGTGTGGGTCAGAGGCTTCTGGACGTACACGTGCTTGCCAAGCTTCATGGCCATGTAGGCGGCGGGCGCATGGGTATGGTCCGGCGTGGACACCGTGCAGGCATCGATTTCCGGCATCTTTTCGAGCATCTCGCGATAGTCTTTGAACTGCTTCGCGTTGGGCAGCTTGTAGAAGGCCTCGCCCGCTTCTTTCCAGTCCACATCGCACAGGGCCACGATGTTCTCGCCCAGCTTGCTGCAGGACATGAGATCGCTGAAGCCTTTGCCTCCCGCGCCGATCGCCGCGATGTTCAACTTTTCATTCGGGGATTTCTTGCCCGGCACCACCTGGGCGTCATTGGGCGCGGCCAATACCGTCACCGCCGTGGTCGTGGTGGCCGCCAGGAAGGCGCGCCGCGTCATGGAATGCTTGCTCATGTGGGAATTCTCCGGTGCGGCTCTCAGGGTTTGAATCGCCGCGGTTTAAAGTTAGGCAGGCCCTCTTCCACAGACTCCGCGGACGCGTCCAAAGTTTCACGGCGCGCCGGGACGCCAGGGGAACAAGGCCCGGGCAGGGTCGAGTGAGCATAAAGACTTCTGCCCCAAAGGTCAACCTCGCATCGCACCCAAGGCAATTGCACTAAGACTTTAGAGATTCCGGGGATATGGAGCGGGGGCTTTTCAGCCCCCGACCCGTGCAACGATGTTGCACGGACGGAAAAGGGGGCAGGAATGCCCCCGCTCCTTATTTTCGCGCTTTTGAGTGGTACGATCCGGCTGATCGTCGCGGCCTTTGCTCACGTATAAATCGCCGGCACCAGCTCACCCGCCACGTCGGTCAGGCGGAAATCCCGGCCACTGTAGCGATAGGTGAGGTCCAGGTGATTCAATCCGAACAGGTGCAGCAGCGTGGCGTGTAAATCGTTGATATGCACCGGATCCTTCACAATATTCCAGCCGATGTCGTCGGTCTCGCCGATAATCCGCCCCCCCTTCGTGCCGCCGCCCGCCATCCATATCGTGAAGGCCATGGGGTGGTGATCCCGGCCCGTGTTCGCCTCGCGGAAGCCCGCCCGGTTCTCGCCCAGGGGTGTGCGGCCAAACTCGGAACCAAATACGACCAAGGTGTCTTCCAAGAGCCCCCGCTGCTTCAAATCCTTGATCAGCGCGCCGATGGGCTGGTCGCACATGTCCGTGGTGAACTTCATCTCATTGTCCAGGTCGCTGTGGTGATCCCAGCTCGCGTGGTAGATGTTGATGAAGCGCACGCCCCGCTCCACCATGCGCCGTGCCAGCAGGCAGTTGCGCGAGAAGGCCGCAAAGGTCCCCTTGGGGCCGCCGCGCGACGCCTTGTAACCCTCCTCGCTCCGGTCCACGCCATACATGTCCAGTGTCGCCTGGGTCTCGTCGCTCAGGTCGATCAATTCGGGCGCCGCGGACTGCATGCGGTAGGCCAGTTCATACGACGAAATGCGCGCCAGCACTTCCGGGTCGCGCGTTTCTTCATAGTGAATCTGGTTCAAGTCCCGCACCGTGTCCAGCCCTAGGCGCTGGCACTCGTGGGGCAGGCCCGCCGGATTCGCCAGATGCAGCACGGGCTCGCCCTGGTTGCGAAAGAGCACGCCCTGATAATTCGAAGGCAGGAAACCACTCGACCAGTTGGACACGCCACCCGAGGTACCCCGGCCCGCGCTCAACACCACATAGCCCGGCAGGTTGTCCGCTTCGGATCCAAGTCCATAGTTGATCCAGGATCCCATGGAGGGCCGCCCGAAGGTGGGCACGCCCGTGTTCATCATCAATTGACCGGGGTGGTGGTTGAAAGCATCCGTATGCATTGAGCGGATCATGCAGATGTCGTCCGCGCAACTGCCGATGTTCGGCAGCCATGTGGAGAAGTCCATCCCGCTTTCGCCATATTTCTTGAACTGCTGGTTGCTCCCCAGCACCGTCGCCGTCTCCTTCTGGATAAAGGCGAAGCGCATATCCTTTGTCATCGACTCCGGCAGCGGCTGGCCGTGAAGCTTATTCAGCATCGGCTTCGGATCAAACAGATCCATCTGGCTCGGTCCGCCCTCCATGAAAATGAAGATGCACGCCTTCGCCTTCGGCGTCGTGTGGTTCGGCCGCGGCGCCAAAGGGTTCACGCCCGGCGTCGCGCCGTAGCCGTCCCGGCCCAGCAGCGCCGTCAGCGCCAGCCCGCCAATACCGCCCGCCGCCGTCGTCAAAAACTGACGCCGCGTGCGTTGGATTTGTTCTTCAATAGGATGCATGACTCAATCCTTCACTCAATTCACGCTGTCCATTTGCAGGGACAGCAGGGACTACAGCGACAGCAGGCAATAGTGAAGCTGCCGTCCCTGTTGTCGCTGAAGTCGCTGCAATTCCACTAACAACGCTTTCCGTGTTTTTCCGTGCATTTCCGTGGTCAACCATTCCTCCCCTACTCCCGCGTCAAGAACTCATCCAGGTTCATAATCGACCGCGCCAGGATCATATGGGCCGCCGCCTTCTCCGGGGCCACGTCCGCAGGCAGGTACGGGCCCATCAAGGTCTTCGCCTCCTCCGGCTGCGCCGCGAACAGCGCCTCCTGCTCTGCGACCAACTTCACCAACAACTCCAATTCCTTCGGCTTCGGCTCGCGGCCCATGCAGAGCCGGAAGGCCGCACGCACGCGGTCCGGCTCGTCCGTTGAATCCATCTCCAGCAGCCGCTTGCCCAGCGCCTGCGCCGCCTCCACAAACACCGGATCGTTCAGCAGCGTCAGCGACTGCAGCGGCGTGTTCGAACGGTTCCGGCTGAGCGCGGCCACGTTGGAATCGGGACAATCGAAAGCCACCAGCATGGGATAGGCCACCGTCCGCTGAAAGAACACATACAGGCCCCGGCGGTACTTCTGGGGCCCGTCCGTTTCTGGCCACTTCACAGAACCCGCATAGCCCAGATCGGCCACGCCCGCGGGCAGCGGCGGACGAATGCTTGGCCCGCCGATCTCGTCCACCAGCAGACCGCTCGCCGCCAGAAACAGGTCCCGCGTGATCTCCCCTTCCACCCGGAAGCGATTCTGCCGCGCGATCAACCGGTTC
>JBHEKR010000093.1:0-5963 GCA_041859365.1 Candidatus Hydrogenedentales bacterium | reverse complement strand
GCAACACGCTTCGACGATGAAAACCTCTGGCACGCCTGGGTGGACTACGACGGCTCGACGCTGGAAGTGCGCACCAATCAGACAGGTGTTCGCCCCGGGACGAGCACGCTGAGCTATAACCTCGACATCGTGAATCTGCTGGGCCAGTCGTCGGCCTTCGTCGGCTTTACCTCCGGCACGGGCGCGGACTGGGGCAACCACGACATCGTGAGCTGGGAATACCGGGACGACTATGATCCGGTTGGCCTGCCGATACCGGAACCGGCGACCATGAGCCTTCTGGGCCTGGGCTTGGCCGGACTTGCCGCACGCCGTATGCGGAAGATGTCGCGATAAGCATCGAGTAGCACTTCGGTCACCATCGACCCCGCCAGCGATAAATGAAAGACGGGCCAGCGAATCCTCGCTGGCCCGATTTTTTTTGCCGTGTCGCTCCGTGAGCGCGTCGTATCGACTCCGACCGACTACGCCGCCGGGACGATCTTATAGATCGCGCCATTTTCGTAATCGAGCACGTAGAGCTCTCCGCTGGCATCCTCGCTGAAGGAGGCCACCGCCCCGAGTTCGACACTGTCGCCTTCGAGGTTGGCGGTCTCATTGAGCACTTCTATCTCACCGCCGGGCTGGGTGAGGGAATAGACGCCCTTGGAGCTGTAGTCCGAGAAAAAATAGGTCCCGTTCAGGGCGGGGATGGCGCTGCCGCGGTAGATGTACCCGCCGGCAATCGACTGCCCGCCGAGGCGGAAATAGGCCAGGAGCGGATCGGTTGCCCCGGGCAGTTCGCAGTTGTCTTCTCCGGTCCGGCACTCGTAGCCTTCCCGTTGCCGCCAGCCGTAGTTGATGCCGCCGCCACTGGTGGAATCCTGGAAGTTGATCTCTTCGAAGGCGTTCTGCCCCACATCGCCGATCCAGAGGTCGCCGCTCTGGCGGTCAAAGCTGAAACGCCAGGGGTTGCGCAATCCGTAGGCCCAGATTTCGGGGCGGGCGTTGGGCGTGCCGACGAAGGGATTGTCCGCGGGCACTTCGTAGGGCGCGTCGCCGTCCACATCGATGCGGAGGATCTTGCCAAGCAACGTTTGGAGAGACTGGCCGTTTTCATTGGGGTCGTTGGTGCCGCCGCCGTCGCCCAGGGCGATATAGAGGTAGCCGTCGGGGCCAAAGGCGAGCATGCCGCCTTTGTGGTTGAAGAAGGGCTGTTCCACCGTCAGCAGAATCGTGGCGGTGGTGGGATCGGCCACGTTGATGTTGAGCAGCGACCGCCGGTAGCGGGCGAAGGTCGAGTTGCCGTCGCCATTCGTATAGTGGACGTAGAAGAATCCATTCAGCAAGTAGTCCGGATGGAGCGCCATGCCCAGCAGGCCCATCTCGCCGCTGCTGCTCCCGACGGTGCCGGAGAGGTCGAGGAAGGGCTCTTCCTGGAGTTCCCCGCCCGAATGGAGCCGGATCACACCGCTCTGCTGAACAATGTACAATTGGTCCGACAGGGCGCTGGGGCCGGTCAGGAACAGAGGGCGATCCAAATCTTCCGCGATAACCTGAAGATCAAGCGCAACACCGGGATGAGGCGTTTGCGGTTGGGGCAGGGCGATAGCGCCCTCACCCGGTTCGGGGGGGCAGGACATGAGGGCCAGGGGCAGGATAGCGGGTATGGCCCACATCACGAGTCGCTTTCGTTTCAACATAGACTTCACTCCGATTTCGGTTTGCTACATTACGCCACGACGGCCGGATTGTTACGGTGCTGCCAAGTGAGTGGGCGGCGCGCCGCCGAGATCCCCGCCGCACGGGTCCACGCCCCATGATACCCGATCGGAACGGGACGAACCTACCCGGCGACAGCCGCGCATTGACCCGGACTTCGCGAACTTATAGAATGGCGGGCGCAATTGTCTTGTATTCTGGAAAGGATTCCCCCCCATGCTTGAAGTCAAAGGTTTTCGCGGCCTCCGCTACAATCCCGCCCTTGTCCCCAATATGGACCTCGCCATCACGCCACCCTACGACGTGATTACACCGATCGAGCGCGCGACCCTGGCGGCGGGCAGCCCCCACAACCTCGTCCATCTCATACTCCCCGAGGAGAGCGACGGTCGGACCAAGTACGAGAACACCACCAACGCCCTGGAGTCCTGGATCGCCGAAGGCGCGCTGACGCAGGACGCCACTCCGGGCCTTTATTTGCTCCGCCAGCACTTCACGGATCTGGAGGGAAACGCGCAGGTGCGCAAGGCCTTCTTCGGTGTAATCCGCCTGCCCGAAGCGGGTGAAAACTATGTGCTCGGTCATGAGCGTACCTTCGCCAAGCCGGTGGAGGATCGCCTTCGTCTTACGGAGGCCACCGAAGCCAATCTCGGCGCGGTGTTCGGGCTCTACGCGGACCCGGACAACACGCTGGGCCCCCTTCTCGCCAGTATGGACGAGCGGCCGGCGGATATGAAAGCGCACACCATCGACAACGTGACCCAGGAGCTCTGGCGCGTTGAGGACGATTCGCTGGTGCGCGGTTTCTTCAAGGATCAGACGATCTACATCGCCGATGGCCACCACCGCTTTCAGACGGCCTGCACCTACCGCGATGAATTGCGCGCGAAGCTGCCGCTGGATGCCAATCACCCCGCGAATTTCGCGCTTATGGGCTTCGTGTCGTTCAGCGATCCCGGATTGAAGATATACCCGCCCCACCGCGTGGTAACGCCGCCGCCGACCTTCAATGCGGACGCCTTCCTCGCCTCCCTGGGGGCATGGTTCAACGTGACGCCCGTGGCGGATGATATGCCCGCGGCCGTGAAGGCTTCCGGCGTACTGGGCACCATGGGCCTGGCGATTCCCGGCAAAGGCGACTATGTTCTTTCGTTCACCGGAGATCGCGTGGCTTTCCTGGGCGAAGATCGCGGACCGTCGTGGCGCGATCTCGATGTGGCCCTGCTTCATCGCGGGATCATCGAAAGGCTGCTGGGCATTCCCGAGGGCACGGTCTTCGAGTACGAGAAGAGCGTGTCGGGCGCGATGAAAGCCGCGCGGGAAGGGGGCAAACTCGCTTTCATTCTGCAGCCGACACGCGCGGATCAGATCTGCGCCTGCGCAGACGCGAAGGAACCCATGCCCCAGAAGTCGACCTATTTCTTCCCCAAACTGCCCAGTGGCGCGGTGATTCACCGCCTGAAGTAAACCGCCCTGCTCAGAATACAGAACGGCTGCCGCAGGAGCTGCGGCAGCCGTTCTGTCGTCGAGGCGCAATCGCTTCGGGTCAGATGATGCCCAATCCCTTGAGGGCGGGGCCCATGCGGGCGGCGAAGACTCTTGTGTCGGCTGGGCCATTGACTGAATCATAGCCCTGACGTAGAAATCTCTAATTTCACAATTGGCGGCGGGCTATGCTATGCTATGGGCCTACTCGTTGGACAGCCGTAGGTGAACCCTATCAATAATCTCGCACAAAAATTGACCTCCATTTCCTTCGGACCACCGTGACTTTTCTGGCACGTTCGTGACGTCAGCGCCCTGTTGTCGCATGGACGCCGTGCCCCAGTCCCCTGCTTCATCTCGCCGGTAGTTCGCCCTTGCGCGAACGGGTAAGCATGGTCGGGCAATGCCTGATCGCTATTCAATCGCTGGCCGAGACCTTTTCAATCCCGAAACGCCAAGATTTGTGCACATCCTACCGTCGGGGAGGGGTTTGCCGCAGCGAATCATGCCGGGGCATTTCGTTGTCGCCACCCTAATTTTCGAGACGGTTTCCCGCATCGCACAGGCCGCTGGACGACGTGTATCCACTTGCGGCCATGCGGCAGCACTTCCATCAATCAGATTACTGGCAGTACAACTATATAAACCAAAGAAAGTCTTCTCTATGTTTGAATTAATCATCAACCGACCTAAGAACGTCAAGAACGACCTGCTCGCGGGTCTCACCGTGGCCCTGGCCCTCGTGCCCGAAGCCGTCGCGTTCTCTTTCGTGGCCGGGGTTGATCCCGGCGTCGGCCTGTGGGCCGCATTCTTCGTGGGTCTGATCACGGCGGCCCTCGGTGGGCGTCCCGGGATGATTTCGGGTGCGACGGGCGCGATGGCCGTGTTGATGACGGCCTTTGTCATACTCTACGGCCTCGAATATCTGCTCGCGGCAGTCGTCCTTTGCGGTCTATTGCAGATACTTTTTGGGCTTCTTCGCTTCGGAAAGTTTATCCGCCTCCTCCCCCATCCCGTCATGCTGGGTTTTGTGAACGGCCTCGCCATCGTCATCGGCATGGCCCAGTTCGGTCAGTTCAAAGAAAATCTGCGGGTAATATTTGACGAGGCCACCGGCAATTTCGTGGTCGCTGGCGACTGGATCAGCGGCGCGGCGCTCTACACGACCATCAGTCTGGTCGTGCTGACCATGGCCATCATTCACTTCCTGCCGCGCCTTACCAAAGTGGTGCCCGGCGCGTTGGTGGCCATTGTGGCGGTAACGCTGTTGGTCCAGTTCACCCCGCTTGAAGCGATAACCGTCAATGACTATATCCGTACGCAAAAAGCCGTTGCGCTGGAGAGGTCGGTAAAGACGCAGGAGTTCCAGGCGGCAATGCCGAACATGATCCACGGCGAAATACCGGAGCTGGGCGTGGAGAAGGCCGCCGAGACTTTTGTCGCGCCGACCGCGCCCGTTGAGGACCGGAAGGCGGGCCGCTTTCACATTCCCCAGATTCCATTTACGCTTCAAAGTCTCGGCATCATCTTTGGACTCGCCCTGACACTTGCGGCGGTGGGCCTGATCGAATCGCTGATGACGCTGACGTTGATTGACGAACTCACTGAAACCAGGGGCAATGGGAACCGCGAAAGCATAGGCCAGGGCCTGGGAAACGTGGTGTCGGGTCTCTTCGGCGCCATGGGCGGATGCGCCATGATCGGGCAATCGATGATCAATATTCGATCGGGCGGACGGGGCCGACTCTCCGGCATTTCCGCAGCGCTCTTCCTTCTCTGCTTCATTGTGTTTCCACCGTTATGGGCCTGCATCGGACTGATTCCCGTTGCGGCACTCATCGGTGTCATGTTTATCGTCTCTATTGCCACCTTCGAGTGGACCAGTCTTCGCCTTTGGAACAAGATACCGAAGATCGACTTTCTCATCATCGTGTTGGTATCTGCAATGACGGTGATTTTCGATCTCGCCATTGCGGTGGGCGCGGGTGTGGTGGTTTCGGCTCTCGTGTTCGCCTGGAAAAAGTCTCACCGGATCCATGCCAATATCTCAGAGCAGGATGGCGTGAAGGTATACGAGCTGGACGGCTCGATGTTTTTTGGCGCGGTGACGGCGTTCAAGGATATCTTCACGCCGAATGAAGATCCCGATGAAGTGGTGATCGAATTCCGTAATTGCAGGGTCTACGACCACTCAGCGCTAGAGGCGGTGCATAGCCTGTGCGAGAAATATCGCAGCCTTGGAAAGCGGGCGCGCCTGAAGCACCTCAGTCCGGAATGTCAGGTCTTGCTGATGAAATCGGGCGATCTCGTGGAGGTCGATCCCGGGCATGATCCGAGTTATCACATTCCCACGAGCGAACTGGCGTAGTGAAAGTGGGTGTGCCGGTCATTTAACGCCAGGACGTTAAGTGACCGGCCCCAGAGGATTTCCAATCATTGCTCACATAACGATTCAACATCCATGGGGACTTGCCGCCGCATTGGTGTGAACAACGCCACGTTGGGCTACTTGAATCGCCTGGGTTACCTCGTCGATGCCGGGTTCCCTTGCGGCGGTACGTCCCTTAGATCAGGCCCAATTCCTTGAGGGCGGGGTCCATGCGGGCGGCGGATTCGTCGGTCATGGAGACCAGCGGCAGGCGCAGGACGTTCTTGATCATGCCCATCTTGGCCAGGGCGGCTTTCACGGGCATGGGGTTGGTCTCCAGGAAGAGCGCGGTGCCGAGGGGCAGCATCTTGTAATGCAGTTCCTTCGCCTTGGGGTAGTCGCCCGCGTT
>JBHEKR010000076.1:0-3885 GCA_041859365.1 Candidatus Hydrogenedentales bacterium | reverse complement strand
CAAGGGCTTTCTGAGCAGCCTTGGCCCTGGGTTTCTGACCGTCCTGTACGAATACATCGCGGAGTATGAATTGCTCTTTGTTGCCCGGGAACAAGGGAAAGTGAAGGGATTCGTCTCGGCGAGCACGGGTACCTCGTCCATGATGAAACGCTTCGTCATGAAGAAGTTTCCGCGCGTTTTGCCGCGACTCGGCCTGCTGCTCTTCTCCCCGCGCTTCATTCGCAAGGTGCTGGAGACCCTTCTTTCGCCAGGCAAGACGGAAGCCAGCATACGTGCGCCAGGGCGAATGCCGGAGCTACTGTCAATCGTGGTCGCGCCCGAATACCGGGGCGGCGCCATAGCAGAGGAGCTTCTCGTGGCGCTGGAGGCGGCCCTAAGGGCTTCAGGGCAGGGGCAATACAAGGTGGTGGCGGGCTCCTCCCTGGCGGCGGCCAATGCCTACTACCGGAAGCAGGGCTTCGTGTTGGCGGGCACGGTAACCATTCATCAGGGCGAAACGTCGAACGTCTACATCAAGACCCTGCGCTGAGGTTCCTGGCGACCAACGCCCGTGGCGCTGATTCACGAGTTTGCCCTGTTTTTCGCTATACTACGCGGCCACGCGACCGTTGGGTCCGCAGCCGCGCACCTTCCCGTATCGCAAGCCGTCGCGGGGCCAATTGACTGGAGAATTTATTCATGAGTTTGACGTACCCGGATTGGCCGAGTTTTTCCGACGAGGAGATCGCGGCGGTCGGCAATGTGCTTCGATCAGGCAAGGTCAACTACTGGACCGGCACGGAAACCCGCGAATTCGAGAAAGAGTTCGCCGCCTTCACGGGCAGCAGGCACGCGGTGGCCCTGGCCAACGGTACGCTCGCGCTGGAGCTGGCCCTGCGCGTTCTGGGGGTGAGAGCGGGGGATGAGGTCGTCGTTACGCCCCGCACGTTTATCGCCTCGGCGAGCGCCGCCGTGATTCAGGGTATGATTCCTGTTTTTGCGGATGTGGATCCGGACAGCGGGAACATCACGGCCGAGACGATTGCGCGGGTGCTGACGCCGCGCACCAAGGCCATCGTGCTGGTGCACATCGCCGGCTGGCCTTGCGACATGGATCCGATTCTGGCGCTGGCGCGGGAACGGGGGCTCAAAGTGATTGAAGATTGCGCGCAATGCCACGGCGCGATGTACAAGGGCCGTCCTTGCGGATCGCTGGGCGACATTGCGGCCTGGTCGTTCTGCCAGGACAAGATCATGACGACGGGCGGCGAGGGCGGCATGATCACGTTGAACGACGATGCGATGTGGGAAGAGGCGTGGACCTTCAAAGACCACGGAAAGAGCTACGACGCGATCTATCGCCAGCCCGCGCCCGAGGGCTACCGCTGGCTTCACGAAGATTTCGGGACGAACTGGCGGCTCACGGAAATGCAGTCGGTGCTGGGCCGGATTCAGTTGAAGCGCATGCCCGAGTGGAAGGCGCAGCGCGCGCGCAATGCGTCCATTCTCGCGGAGCGCTTTGGCGCACTTCCCTTTCTTCGCGTGCCGCTGCCCGGCCCGGACTTCGATCATGCCTACTACAAGTTTCACGTCTTTATTCGCCCCGAAATGCTCAAGGCGGGTTGGACGCGCGACCGCATACTCTCCGAATGTGATGTCCGGGGGATTCCGTGCCGCAACGGCGTCTGCGGAGAAATCTACATGGAGAAGGCCTTTGAAAAGGCCGGTCTTCGCCCGGCGGAGCGCCTGCCGGTGGCTCGGGACCTGGGTGAAACGTCGCTCATGTTCATGGTGCACCCGACGCTGACGGAAGTCCACGTGCACGATTTGGCCGATCGCATGTCGGCGGTATTCGCCGAAGCTTCGGTTGGAGTCTGAACCATGTCCGCACTGGTAACTTTGCAAGAATACGAGCAATTGGCCACGGGCCGCGCGGTATCGTGCTTCAGTGAAGCGGTTGATGGGCACCGCGACGCTCTTCGCGCGGCGATCAGCGGGAAACGGGTCGCCATCATCGGGGCTGCGGGTTCCATTGGCTTTTCCGTCGTGAAGTGCTTCTTGGAATTTCAGCCCGGCGCGATTTCGCTTATCGACCTGAGCGAGAACAATCTGGTGGAGGTGGTGCGCGAGCTTCGATCGTCCGCCGATCTGGCGATTCCGGAGGATTTTGCCGCCCTGCCCATCGGTCTGGGGAGTGCGGAATGCACCCGCTATTTCGCGGAGATGAAGCCCTTCGACTATATCCTCAATCTTTCGGCCATCAAGCATGTTCGCTCGGAAAAAGATATTTACTGTCTGATGCGGATGATCGACACCAACGTTACGTTTCCGTCGCAGTTTCTGGAAGCCTTGCCCTACCGGTTTACGAAGTTTTTTTCGGTGTCCTCCGACAAGGCGACGAACCCGGCGAACTTGATGGGCGCCAGCAAGCGGGTCATGGAAAAGGTGCTCCTGTATCATTCCGAGCGACAGCCTTTCTCATCGGCCCGTTTCGCCAATGTCGCCTTTCCGATGGCAGCCTGCCCCACGGTTTTTTGCGGCGCCTCGAAAAGCGCCAGCCCCTTTCCGCGCCCAACGACGTGAGGCGTTATTTTATTTCCCACGAAGAGGCGGGCCAGATTTGTCTGCTCTCGTGCGTGCTCGGTCATAACCGCGAGATTCTTTTTCCGCGCATGGAGGAAGGACTGGACGAGAAGACCTTCTCCGAGATAGCGGAAACCTTCCTGGAGCGGACTGGCTTCCAGCCGGTGCACTGCGACAGCGAAGACGAGGCCCGCGGGCGCTGCGCGGAACTCATCCCGCAGGGGAAGTGGCCCTGCTATTTTTTCCGCAGTGAGACGACGGGCGAAAAGGCCTATGAAGAGTTCTACACCGAGCAGGACGAAGTGGACTTTGGCCGCTTCGCGAATATTGGTTCGATCACGCTCGACAACGATCCGGCGGACCGAACGCGTGTGGAAAATTTCATGGACTTCGCGCGCGGTGCGAGCCGACGGGCCGACGTTCAAAAGACGGACTACGTTCGGGCCTTTCTGGAGGCCGTTCCCGAATTGGAGCACGAAGAGAAGGCGAAGAGCCTCGATCAGCGAATGTAAGGGCTCGCGCCAAAATTAAAGTAGCAAGTGAGATTTGATTATGCTATGCTCTGAGTATGACACGTGACCATGTATTAGAATCAACGCTCGCAGCGAAGTATGCGGTTCTAGCCCCAGTGTTGGACGAACGGGGACGTCGCCTTTGGGCGGCGTCGGAGTCGCGCGCAATCGGGTATGGTGGCGACTCCGTTGTTGCCGCGGCCACCGGGTTGGCGCGGAAAACCATTCGTGCGGGCCGTTTGGAGGTCGAGGCGAATACACCGCTGTTGGTGGGCCGGATTCGCCAGCCTGGCGCCGGACGGCCTTCCCTTGAGGTTGAGCAAGAGGGCTTGGAGGCGGCCTTGGAACTATTGGTAGACCCGGTAACTCGTGGGGAGCCCACGTCCGTGTTGCGCTGGACTTGTAAGAGCAGGGCAAATCTGGCCGGAGCGCTCGTCGCAGAGGGGTGGCGTGTCAGCTCTACTTCGGTGGGGCGCATGCTTAACAAGTTGGGCTACCGACTCCAGTCTGTTCGCAAGCGCAATGAAGGCGCATCCCATCCTGATCGGAATGCCCAGTTTGAGCACATCAATGCGACTGCGGAAAGCTTCCTGGCTCAGGGCCAGCCTGTGATTTCCGTCGACACGAAGAAAAAAGAACTCGTCGGCGACTTCAAAAACAATGGCCGGGAATGGCAGCCGATGGGCGAGCCAGAGCACGCGCTGGTGCACGACTTTCCCCAAGATTCTATTGGTAAGGCCGTTCCATATGGTGTCTACGACATGGGGCGCAATGAGGCCTTGGTTAGCGTTGGTCAGTCCTGCGACACATC
>JBHEKR010000044.1:0-3745 GCA_041859365.1 Candidatus Hydrogenedentales bacterium | reverse complement strand
CGAAAACCGCGTGCCTGCGTATATCTGATTCGCCCCAAATCCGTGCGATAAGGCAGTCTTACAACCCGAGTACGGTACCCATATCATAATTACACAGGCCGTCATGAGGATTTGCGATATTGCTTTCTTGCGCATGATTCTTTGATCTATTGCCCAGACCTTATGGCTGAAGCGGATGGTTTCGCGCCTCGGCCGGTGTAAAAGTAGAGCGTGCCTGCGGTAGGAACCGCGGGCTGCTCCGTGACCGGAGCCTATCCGCACACATGGAGTACATGTCAACCAACCAACAGGACACGCTCATGAAGAAAGCCTACATCGGACTCGACGTACATAAAGCCTCAATTGTCATCGCCGTCGCCCTCGCGGGTCGCAGCGAAGCGGAGAACTACGGGAAATCATCCACCGACCTCAACAGCTTCCTCAAGGTCCTGCGCCGGGCCATGGACAAATACCAACTCGCCAAGGAGGACATCGTCCTCTGCTACGAGGCCGGGCCCACCGGGTTCGTGTTGGTCCGCCGCCTGCGCGAACTCGGCTTCGAATGCGATGTGGTCGCCCCCTCCCTGATCCCGGTCAAAGCCTCCGACCGCGTCAAGACCGACCGCCGCGACGCCCGCAAGCTCGCCCGCCTCCTGCGGGCCGGAGAACTGACCTCCGTACACGTCCCCGACGCCACCGACGAGGTCATCCGCGATGTGGGACGGGCCCGCACCGATGCCGTGGAGGTCCAAACCCGTACCCGCCAGCAACTCGGCGCCCTCTTGTTGCGCAACGGCTACCACTACACCGGCAGCACCTGGACGGAGCCCCACATGCGCTACCTGCGCGAACTGGTGTTGCCGGACCGGGCCCAGAAGATCGTCCTGGAGGAATACCTCCAACGGATTGATAACGCCGTGGCGCAGGTCGCCCGCATCGAGCGCCAGATGGAGGAACTGCTCCAGGACTGGTCGCGCCGGGACTTTGTGAAGGCGCTACAGGGATTCCGCGGCTTTCAGCTCGTGGCCTCCATGGTGGTGACGGGCGAACTGGGGGACCTGCTGCGCTTTGACCACCCGCGCCAACTAATGGCCTACCTGGGCCTGGTACCCCGGGAACAGTCCAGCGGCGACCGGCGGCGTCAGGGGGCCATCACCAAGTCCGGCAACAGCCACGTGCGCTGGATGCTGGTGGAGGTGGCCCATCACTACCGCCTGCCCCCCAAGGTCAGTGCGCCCTTGTCCTACCGCCAGGAGGGGTTGAGCCGCGAAATACGGGCCTTGAGCTGGCGTGCCCAGGAACGCTTGCACCGTCGCTTCCACCGCCTGTCCCTGCGGGGCGTTCATCACAACAAGGTGGTGGTGGCGGTCGCCCGTGAACTCTGCGCCTTCATTTGGGAGTTGGCCCGCGTGGTGGCGCACCCCAAGGCGGAGGGTCCGGCGGCAGCCGTCTGAGGCGCATCCATTTTTGATAAAGAAACCGGAGGTTGGTGGAACAGGTGACAGAGGCCGGCCCTTGATGACGTTGTGAGTTAACGCTGTCCCGCACGGGCGGGCCAGAGGAGCACTCGATTCCCAGAGGAAAGGGTGAAGGCCGCGGTGATAAAAGAACATGTGGTAATCCTTCCGGCGGCTCCGGCCACGGATAGGATCAGTCCACGCATTTGAGCATACACGCCTGCGGGTAACCGCTCACCCTGTCTGGCCCGTCCGTAGCCTTTGGCGAAGACGGGCCTACCTCACCACCTCCTCCGGCTTCTTTCCATTTTTCCCCCGTTCATTAGAAAAAGCGAAGAGGCTTGGGAATGGAAGAATCCCGTACTCTGCCCGGTTGACTTTTAATCAGCCATATGAACGTTAAGGCTGTGGGGCGCGAGACCCGTCGCGGGGCTCGCGTACCACACCAGCCTCTTGAATCACCTCTAAGCCCCTTTTGGTAAAGCTAAAGCTTCCCCTCAAGGAGCATTCTAGTAGCGGGCTTGCCGCGTGTGCGGCATCCCAATGGATAACCAGCAACCTAGAGGAGAAGCGTGATGAAGTATTACACAACGACCACCGAGTACAACTGCGGAATCGACCTGCATGCACGCCAAATGTACGTCTGCGTCATGGACCGGCAGGGCAAGATCCTGCTCCACACCAACATCGAGGGCAACGACTTTGCCTACTTCCTCAAGCGCGTTGCGCCTTACCTCCACGATCTGACCGTGGCCTGCGAATGCACCTTCAACTGGTACTGGCTGGCCGACGCCTGTGTGGCCGCCAACATCAAGTTCGTGCTCGTCCACGCCCTCTACGCGGCCCACATCCACGGCGGCAAGAACAAGAACGACCGCATCGATTCCGAGAAGCTCGCCCACCTGCTGCGCGCCAACCTCATCCCACCCGCCTATATCTACCCCGCCGAACGGCGTCCCATTCGATCCCTCCTGCGCCAGCGCATGCGCTATGTCTGGAGCCGGGCCGAGTTGATGACCCACCTTTCCATGAATCAAACCGCCGAAGGCCTGGTGCCAGCAGCCAAGGGCGGACACAACCGCGATGTCTGGCAGGAGCGCATCCTGGCCCAGACCACCAACCCCTACCACCAACTCGCCGTGCGGTGCCACATGGACGCCATCCGGGCCTACGATGAGCTGATTGATAAGCTCGACGGGACCATCACCTTCCATGCCCGGGAGCATCAGGGCCGGGACTACGAATTGCTTTTGAGCGTGCCGGGCATCGGACCGGTACTGGCCATGACCATCCTCTACGAAATCGACACCATCCAGCGCTTTCCCACGGTCAAGGACTTCACCAGCTACTGCCGGCTGGTCAAGGGATCGGTAGCCAGCGCGGGCAAGATCAAGGGGCTCACCGGCGGCAAGATGGGCAACGCCTATCTGCGCTGGGCCTTCGGGGAGGCGGCGGTCATCTGCAAGCGGTCTCACCGTCTGCTCACCCCCTATGCCGAGCGCTTGGTTTCCAAGCACGGAACCTTCAAGGGTAACGCCATCCTGGCCAACCAGCTGGCGCGCGCGGTGTATTACATGCTGCAATCTGGCCGCGTCTTTGACGCGGAACGGATCGTTACCGCAGCCCATTGATGTGGCCCGGACGGAGATGAACCCGGAGATCGAACTGGGAAGCCCATGATCAGCCCTTACCCGAGAACTTTTGTCTGTGGGCCGCAGAGCCCGGCGGTTCTCATGGGCAGATCGGCCAGCCCTGTGCGTCTTGAATGGGTCTCTCCGTCGCGGGCTTTCTTTATAGCTTCGAACGTTGAGGTCATCCGCCCCTGGTCCGAGCCCGCCAAAAACTGGGACACCGAATGCGTGTGCAGATCGGTTGAACCCGCTTTCGCTTATGAATGGGTGGTATCAGGGCGCAACAGAGTCAATTCTGGGCCGCTTTGGAGCATGGACTCCAAAGCCATGAGCCCGGTTGGATCGCCCACGGGTCTGACCGGATCTCTATTGAGCCCGCATGGTTGTTTGGTTGGACGACCCGTCCACTGAATTTAAGTCGGCGACCCGCTTTTGAAGATCAGCCAAGCGGATGAAACATTCCTGCTATCGCACCGCTTTGCCCTTGCCACCGTCGGGGCTTAATGGTGGTTCGACGCTCCCGTCTGCATCAGGTCTCACAGTTCAATGAATGTTCATTTCGCCGAGTTCGTTAATCGAGATGCTGAATTCATTCGGAAATCCGAGACCAGCATCCATCATATCTGGTTTGAGATCGAAGTGAAATATGAAGAACTGTTGTCCTTTTCGCGACACATT
>JBHEKR010000020.1:0-4710 GCA_041859365.1 Candidatus Hydrogenedentales bacterium | reverse complement strand
GGTATTGTCCGGGCGGATTCTGGCGCTTTCTGGCGCTGGAGGACGAGGCGCTGGTGACGGTGATCGATACCGACCGCATGAACGAAGTATCCGAAGAGATCAACCGCACCGAGCAAATGGCTGCGATGGGCCTGGGCCTGTGGCGGGTGCCCGGCTACTACAACTCCGACCTCACCAAACAGGTCCGCTACCGCCCGATCCTGGGCGGGCACTTCGGCGCGTGGGGCGGCGTGCCGGTGCGGGAACTCATCGAGGCCTTTGTCTGGCACTGGCGCAAGGAGACCCTGCCGCTCACCGCGCGGATCCCCGGTATCGGCGAGCGGCCGATCCAGTTCGCCCACTGGCCGAACTACGGGTTCGACGAATGGTGGCAGCTCGCCGCCCTCTATCCGCGCCTGGTGCCGCGCGGCACGCTCACTTTCATTCCCAGCGACGCCCGCTCCCTGCTCCTGCCCATCGATGTGGAATACGCGACCTGGGCGAACCCGAGAAGCGAGTGTGTGTATTTTTAGAAGACACAAGACCGCAAGACGCAAGACTTCGGCGAAAGAAGATAGCGTCGATCTTTCTCTCTTGCGTCTTGGGTCTTGAAGTCTTGCGTCTCCTTTTCCCAATGACCAATAGCTGCCAACCACCAACCAAAACACCACCATGGGCCCCATAGGAACACCTGAAATGATCATGATCTTCATCGTGATCCTGCTGCTCTTCGGAGCGAAGAAACTGCCGGAACTGGCGCGCGGACTCGGCAGGAGCCTGGGCGAGTTCAAGAAAGCCAAGACCGACTTCGAGCGCGAGCTGACCCTCGGCGAGACCGAAAGCCGGACCGATCCGCCCAAGCCCGCGGCAGCCAAACCCGCAGGCAATTCCGAACCCGGATAAGGCCCCGCGCCCCCGCGTCCCTCGATCCTCCGCTAATACTCCGACTCCCTAACCGCCGGTCTCGCCCGCCACTTCACCAACCACCGCCCGCCCCCGCCACGGTGACCGGCGCACCCATCGTAGCTGGCGCATCTTGCGCCAGTCGTTTCAGGGAGCGTCCCGCTCCCCGCGCGCGTGGATCGTGCCTGAAGCGCCGGGCTCCCGCTCCTCTAACCAACTTTGCAGTCGCCCGGATGCCTATCTCCCGCCCTCGTCCTGCCAACCCCGCTCATCGACCAACCGGTCCCTGACCCTCCCACCGAACGCCCGCGCCTTGTGGACCCCCAAAGTTTCCTTCCATGGCTCGCATGCTTCTCATACCTTAACCCAACCCCATCCACCTTGGTCACCCGGAGGAGATACAAGCTGCCCAGATCCTTGCGGCCGACGTCCTCTGAACGCACGACTTCGGCCTCGAGCGTCGCCATCTCCCTCAAACCAATTCATCTTACGGCCTATGCTTCCGTATTCGCCCCCGTGACCGCAAACGTGCAGCCGCGGTTTCGACATCATGCCGATGCCGTTCAACGCAGGTTCTCCAAAAACGCCTCGAATCGATCAACCATATCCTCCAACCCTACTTTGATCAAAGACTCCCTCTTCTCCCAGACCCATTCCGGGATGCCGGCGCGTTCGGCCTGCCGCTTGGCGCTCCCCGTTCCATCAGGTAGGAACTTCCCGCCATGTCAACGCCATCCTCCGCCAATTGCCACAGACGGGATGTGTCCACATAAGTATCGTCATCGCACTTGAACAACCAATCGAATTCCTCGTGCTTTAGGGCGTGCCGGAAGAATGCCATCACCTTGCCGGGCAGCGACTCATACGAATCATCCGCATCCAGCACCACCGTGGCCGAGCGCTTCCAATGCCAGTCTCTTCTGCCCTGTAAGAACAGCCGCCCCGCTGGCATTCTGCGAGATTTCGTCCCACCCGACCGCAAAATTCTCAAGTTCCTGTTGTCGCGTCACAATATTAGAAGCCGGTTTCCGCAAGTGTGACGGCCCATCTGATGTCTGGTGAGTGGTTGAAGGGCCACTCACGCCCTTAGAGCATCCGGGATCAGTGTCATCGAGGATATTCTGCTTCTTACATGAAGCCAGCAACAAGGCGGAGATCACGCAAACGCACGCCCCAGTAATACATGGCCTATTAGATAGTGTAACATTCATTAGAAAAACACCGATTGTGTCATCGTCTACTTTTGGGAGATCTACGGCATCTTGGCTATTGGAAAGGCATTGTGGTCGCTAGTGTGGGTTTGGCTTCCGCAAGATCTCAACTTCCGCACCGCGCTTCTCAATCGCCTGGATCATCTTTGCCTTGTTTTGCTCATCTAGCACGCTAGACTGTAGAATTCCAACAATATCCTCTTTTGATGCTTCACCTCTTTCGAGAATGCTCATAAGAATACCTTCCACTCCCCTTACAGCGCCAACATAATCGGAAGATTGACCCACCTTCGAAGCACTTTCCTTAGCTCTCATCTTTGCCAACTCATCGGAGGCTAACAACTCCTCAACGCTTGAGTAGTTCTCGTAAACAGCGAAGTAGTATTCGGCCATTGCCTGAGTGCGCACATCTCCCAGCGGCATTTGCTCCAGCACGTCACGTCTATATTCATCCAGAGAATCGCCTTTACCATACTTAAACCAAAACGAGGAAAATAGAATTGGCTGATCTGCTGGTTTGAGATATTTCATGCACAAGCGCATCTGCTCTTTGAGAGGGACGGAACCCGGCTTGAGCCTATTAGCCAAAGCCTTAGCCCCTGCAGGATCAGGCAGAATGCCAGACAACAGCGAAACCATCTCCCTACTGCTAAGCTGGGCGGATGTTTCCTTCAGAAACCCATCTAATTCGTCAATCGACCAATCAAGGGCCTTAAACGCTCCGGGATTATAGACAACTTTTCGGGCTTTGGACTTTTGGGCCGACCCTACTCTCCTACATTCTCCGTCCAGGTCCCCTGTGGACACATCACTAACGACCACTCCATCTCTCGATTCGGGCATCTCTGAATGACGCCCAACTTTCACGTTGCGATCTGCGAGTTGAAATACCAGCAATATCGCCAATATGAGGATTACCCAACCTACAGCAACGAGTCGTATTGATCTGACTTCCATACAAGGTCTATGCTATGGGTGCTATGGGTTCTATTGGTGGGCAGGGTGGCATGGCAGGTTCATCCTTTTCCCACTGGGGGTCATCGGGTAAATCCTCATCCAGCGGCAACAATCCAGAATTCGCTCCAAAAGTATTGGGATCGATAACCACGCAGCTTTGCCCGTTGCTAGTTGGAGGTAGACTAAATGCAACTACTGGTTGAACAAACGATCCACGGACCATCATTTGTGGGGGCGGAAGAATCTGGCAGTCCCCAGTCACAATCGCACCCGGATTGGCAGCTCTAACGTCCTGAATGACCCCCGCATTGAGTTGATTCAAGATCTCCGCCTGTATGTGCCTTTCGATTGCTATGTGTCCGCTCCGTCGGAGCAATACCTTCCAGTTAAAATCCACAGATTGTGCCGGTGGGACTGGAGACAACTCCGAGTCGACTGACAGCCAAAAACCATGGCTAGACGTTGAGACTGTTCCTAATCGATCTCCAACCGTGACTAATGGCCCGCCCATTTGCCCCGGCACGCGATAATCGTAGCCCCATGCGGCAGCCACAGAATAGCCGACACACAAGCTAGGCCCAGGAACAGATAGAAATTTTAGCCCAACATGCCCCGGAAAGCTTGCCGGATTCAAGATAGTTCCAAAGCCGTTAGTTACCGCCTCATGTATTGCACCTTGCAAAGAAGCAGCATCAGGAATATTAACAGCACCTAGGATATCCACGCCGATCAAGGTTTCCGCGACATACGATGCGCAGTCTTCTGATACAGTTTCTCCAAGAGGACCTTTTACCACGCGTTCGATCACTTCAATACCCCAGTCCGGGGCGAGTTCAAAGAACACTTTTCCTCCAACAAACACCGTAATTGTTCCCGCTGGACTCCTAAGTTGGGTGCGCTTCTCAGGCCGATCTGGCGGATTTGCAGGGTAAGGCTGCTGCTTCTGTAAGCTGACAAGACCGTCTATGGTTGCCACCACCGTTGTCTCATACGGCTCCCAGGTCGTGGAAGTTTGGGCGAATGTCGTAGAGGAGACCGTTTCATCCGGATTCCATATCGTCGTTCCTCCACTGTCGGTGGTGGTGGCCGCAGTATTGTCCGCATTCCAAGTCGTCGTCCCCCCTCCCTCCTCCCCATGCGCCCTGATGAGTCCGGCGAAGGAGATGCTGACGGAAGGCGCGAGGGTTTTCTTCACGAAAGAACGGCGGAGTTCGGAGTATTCAGGCGGAGGGGTCATATAGGAGATGTCATTTCGGCGTTATTTCGTTTATGCAATTCGAATTACCATTTTTCACGGGTGGCGTCAAATTCAATGTTTACTATTTGTGAGAATAATTTTCAACTGTCAATACCGCCGGAGAAGATCGGATTCCATTACACTTCGCACCAACTATAGGCGCAACTGGTGCATGCCAAAAGCCTTCACTTTTCAAGGCATCTCCGGCAATGCCCGCATTGCATATTTCATCACCAAACTTACTCATCTGCCCTCCCTCCTAAGCCTCAGGCGGGCGATTTCCTCCTCCCGCCGAATAATTCTGCCGATCAACTGGCTTTTGGCGGCTGGATCCAACGCACTCGATTCCAAATCACGGACCATCTCATCCACATCCACCTCACCCCGTTCAAGCGTACTTATCAAAACGCCTTCGGCGGCATC
>JBHEKR010000412.1:0-19527 GCA_041859365.1 Candidatus Hydrogenedentales bacterium | reverse complement strand
TCCAGAGGGCGGCTTCGCTGGATGGAATCGGTGGGTCATTTCCAATATCGAGGGAGATCGTTCGATATGAAGATCCGCAGTATTCGCTCCGAACCCGCGGTCAAGTCTGACCCCAGGCTCGGCCATGCCCACGGTCCAAGTGGCCATCACCATCACGGCCACGAACACGACCACGGGCATACCCATGGCGTAATGGACGCCACCATCGCTTCGACGACACGGGGCATCTGGGCCATCAAGTGGTCCTTCGTCGGCCTCATGGTTACGGCGATACTTCAGTTGATCGTGGTGGCCCTATCCGGCAGCGTCGCCCTCCTGGCGGACACGATCCACAATTTTGGTGACGCCGTTACCGCTGTCCCCCTCTGGGTCGCCTTCCTGTTTGCCCGCCGGAAGCCGAGTGCCCGCTTTCCCTATGGTCTTGGCAAGGTTGAAGACATCGCGGGGGCGGTCATTGTCTTGATCATCCTATTCAGCGCGATTGTGGCTGCCTATGAATCCGTGCTTCGCTTTTTTCATCCCCAGCCCATTGAGTACCTTGGCGCGGTCGTGGTCGCGTCCATCGTTGGATTTCTGGGTAACGAGGCGGTGGCCCTCTTTCGTATTCGCGTGGGCCGCGAGATCAACAGTGTGGCGCTTATCGCCGATGGCTATCATGCTCGAGTCGATGGGTGGACCAGCCTGGCCGTACTCGCGGGCGCGGTGGGCGTGTGGCTCGGCTTCCCCCTCGCCGATCCCATCATCGGGCTCGGTATTTCAATCGCCATTTTCGGCATCGTCTGGCAGTCGGCCCGCGCCGTAACCATTCGTGCGCTGGACGGAATTGAGCCCGACACCATCCAGGATATCGAGCACGCCCTTCATCATGTCTCAGGTATCGAAAGAGTGGTTGAAATAAGAGCAAGGTGGCTCGGTCACAAACTGCGTGCCGAGATCGGCATCACCCTCGATCCGGTCATGACCGTGGGAGACGCCGACCGAATAATTCAGCAAATCCACCATGAACTGCACGAACACCTGCCCCACTTGGCGGGGGCCGTGGTGTATCTGGACTCGACCCTGGACGAGAAAGGCTGAGGTCAAAGGAGAATCCCCGCCCCTCCCAACCCTTGCCGCCGATAGCGGTACAGCGCAGGTGGCTGCCGTTGAATCCGGTAAGTACGAGTCGTTCGGTTGTTTTACCCCTTTTGTGGGTAACGTTGTGATATTACCGATTGAAACACAGTCCTTTCGTTTCACATCACTGTACTCATCGTAATACATAGCGAATTGAATGGTACAGCTATTTAGCCATCGCCGAATTTTATCCACCCTTCCTGGGTCTACCTTCGAATCACCTGAACTCGATAAAGATGCGCCATCGATAGCCTTTTTTGTTATTGACAGATTGCGACGTTGGGTCTAGAATGGCGTTTATCCTCAAGGGAGGAAGGCGGCGCAGTGAACGACAAGCAAATGGGATCCAACTGTATGGGACCCTTGGCGCTTTCAAATTCTGCATTTTTGTTTGGGCAGGAAAGCTTCCACAACGCTCGGCGCCTGGTACGCGTTTACCGTGGCAGATTGGGAGTTATGCACGGCTCAGGTGTTTCCCGGCCAGTTCTGGCGGTGCAGATTATTTTGTCTATTGGGTCGTTCCTCAGTGGAGTTCTCCGGGACTATTCGGAGAGAAGAACGGTCTCTGAATAAATAGAACAAACAGGAACTTTTCGACCCGTTGTCGCGTGGGAAGGGAGCAGAAATCGAGCGGGCGGAACATGCAGTACGATGTGTCTTTGCAGGTAGTCTTCTTCATTTAACCCCAAAAGGAAAAGAGACCCATGACCACTCGTAGACCTTCCGCAAAAAGGGCGGGCTTTACTCTTATCGAACTTCTTGTAGTAATCGCCATCATCGGTATTCTCGCGGCTATTCTGTTACCCGCTTTGGCCCGCGCCCGTGAGGCCGCGCGTCGCGCCAGTTGCCAGAATAATCTGAAACAATGGGGCTTGGTCCTCAAGATGTACGCAAACGAGTCAAAGGGCGAAGTTTTTCCGCCCCACGACGTCTGGAATGATGAGCCCTTTGGCGCATCCAGCATGTGGCAGCAGATCATGGGGCCGGCGGGCTTTGCAATCTATCCGGAGTACCTCTCGGACCACACCATTGGCCGCTGTCCCTCAAGCGCATTTGATCCCATCGGCGCGAAACCTGGCCCCGATCCCCTGGAAGGCTCTTTCCTGCAGGATCTTCCCGCGGACATGATCGCACATCCCAGTTGGATCGCCAAAGGATACTCTAACGGCACCACGGGCGAGTTTCCCTTCTTCGGAATGACCCGCTACACGCCCGCGTCGACGGGTGTACGCGTCGTGATGAACACCTTCACCTACATCTACGTCAACCGCATTATCAATCCAGACTGGCTGGTCGATCTTCAGAACAATTACGAAGTGGCCCGCTTCTGCATGGATGGCGTAACTTTCCCGACAATCGTGGAAGAGCAGCAGGCGACGGGTACGGCAACCATCACCGGATTCGGAAACATCAGTTTGAATCTGGTTCGGGAAGGCGCCGAACGCTTCATGATTACCGATATCAACAACG
This sequence comes from Candidatus Hydrogenedentales bacterium, assembly GCA_041859365.1. Lineage (GTDB taxonomy): Bacteria > Hydrogenedentota > Hydrogenedentia > Hydrogenedentales > JAEUWI01 > JAEUWI01. The sequence continues at coordinate 16,941 of JBHEKR010000412.1, read as the reverse complement.
CAGGCGCCTCCGCCCGAGGACAATCCTCCGTCCCGGTCATGTGGGACTTGACGCGAATTGAAGGCGGCTGGAGCCAGACGGACCAGAAGGGCCGCAATATCATGTTCAACCACCTGCCTGGTGGCGCGAACATCCTTTACATGGATGGCCACGTCTCCCATGTGAAGTATCCGGCGGAACATTCGGCAGCGACTTGGCCCATGACGAAGACCACGCTCGACAAAGAGTATCCGTCGCCCCTGGGTACGGTTACGGGTGATGCGGGTGCCTGGTAAGGAGAACGGGCCCTGAACACCTGAGTCTCAGAGTCAAAAAGAATCGGCGCGAAAATCCTAGAGGATTTTCGCGCCGAATTTTTTGGCGTTGTATCTCGTATCGAGCCCGAGCCCGTTGCCTACTTCTTGTAGCGGCGCTCGGTCGGTCCCACATAGATCTGGCGCGGGCGATGGATTCGGAAATCCGGGTCGTTGCGCATTTCGAGCCAGTGGGCGATCCAGCCGGGCATTCGCCCGATCGAGAAGAGCACCGTGAACATTTCCGTGGGGATACCCATGGCGCGGTAGATGATACCGCTGTAGAAGTCCACGTTGGGGTACAGCTTTCGCTCGATGAAGAACTCGTCATTCAGCGCGATCTCTTCGAGGTTCTTGGCGATGTCGAGGAGCGGATCATTGATACCCAGCTCCTTCAGCACGTCGTCGCAGGCTTCCCGGAGAAGTTTGGCGCGCGGGTCGAAATTCTTGTACACGCGGTGGCCAAAGCCCATCAGACGAAAGCTGTCATCCTTGTCCTTCGCCTTTTCCACGTATTTTTTGTAGTCGCCGCCGTCCGACTGAATCATTTGGAGCATTTCCAGCACCGCCTGGTTGGCGCCGCCGTGAAGCGGGCCCCAGAGAGCGTTGACGCCGGACGAGATCGACGCGTAGAGGTTGGCGCGGCTGCTGCCCACCATGCGCACCGTCGAGGTGCTGCAATTCTGCTCGTGATCCGCATGGAGAATCAGAAGCGCGTCAAGCGCCCGCTCCAGCACCGGGGACACGACGTACTCCTCGGTGGGCTGACCAAACATCATGCGCAGAAAATTCGCGGCATAGCTCAGATGGTTCTGCGGGTAGATCACGGGCTGACCTACCGATTTCTTGTAGGAAAAGGCCGCGAGCGTCTTGACCTGCCCGAGAAGGCGCATTACGTTTAGGTTGATGTGCTCTTCGTCTTCCGCGTCATAGGGATAGAAGGACGACATGGACGAGATCATGGACGCCAGAATATTCATGGGGTGCGCGGTAACGGGAAAGTGATCGAAGAACTTCAACAGGCTCTCGTGCACCAGGCTCTGCCGCGTCAGTTCTTCCCGCCAGACTTTGAACTGAGCGTCATTGGGCAGTTCGCCGTGGATGAGCAGATAGGCCACCTTGGAAAACTGAAGCGATCCTGCCAGATCCTCAATCGGGTACCCGCGATAGCGCAGTATTCCGTTGTCTCCGTCGATGTAGGTAATGGCGCTCTTGCAGGATCCCGTATTGCCATAACCGGGGTCATAGGTAATGGCGCCGGTATTTTTCCGCAAATGGGTGCAATCGATGGCGACTTCGTTTTCCGTTCCCGCAAAGACCGGAAAATCGTTATTCTTCCCGTCGAGCGTAATCGTGGCACTACTCATTGCTAATCTCCGTACTGCATTCGGAATCCCAGGATGGTACTCCCCGGCACCATTCGTAATTCACCCCAATGGCCTGCACCAGCTTCGTGGCGGCCTCACCCGAGGTCAACTCCCTGGGAGATTGGGAAGTATATACCATGTTTTCTGAAAAGTGCAATCGGGTATTTTAGAACCAAATCGACTGATTCCCGCCGAAAAAGGCGCGCTGGATCGGATCTTTAGTTGACACTTGCGGTGCTTTTCCTGAAAAATACGTAAGTTGCCACCGTGGAGCCGACTGAGGTTTCCAAGTCGAGCCGACCGATTGGCGTCCGCAGGTGGGAATGACCGCCTTTGTTGAATTCCAATGAGGTTTCCATTTCATGTCGAAACGTACGAATTCCCCCTCACCGCCGCCTCTTGAGCAGGTTTCAACGCTGCAAAAACTCCTTCACCACGGGGCCATGGCCGCCGTGTTACTACTCTTTTCCGCCGTTGCGGCCCTCTACCTGGCGAACAGTTCGCTGGTCGTTCGGGGGCGCCCACTCAGTGAGTGGTACATTGATTTGTGGCACCTTAACATCGGGCTCTACCTTCATGGCGAGGTCATTGCGAAGTCCCTGCATCATTTGATCAACGACGGGCTCATGTCCGTATTCTTTTTTCTAGTGGGGCTTGAAATCAAGCGCGAGATGCTGGTTGGCGAGTTGGCTTCAGTCCGGAAGGCCCTCCTGCCCATCGTTGCCGCCATCGGTGGCATGGTCTGCCCCGCACTCATTTACGCCCTCATCAACCAATCGGGAGACGGACTTTCGGGCTGGGGCATTCCTATGGCGACGGATATCGCCTTCGCCGCCGGCGTGCTCGGTCTACTGTCCCGGCGGGTACCCACGGGGCTGGCGGTGTTCCTCATCGCCCTGGCCATCGTCGACGATCTGGGATCCGTGACGGTGATCGCCCTGTTCTATACGGACACAATCGCGACGACACCCCTTCTGACCGGTATCGCGGTGATTCTCACCTCCTCCCTCCTGGCGCGACTGGGAATACGCAACGCCCTTGTCTTCGTCCTGCTTGCGGGCGTTATCTGGGTGGCTTTCTTTCTCTCGGGCGTCCACGCCACCATCGCCGGCGTACTTTTTGCGTTCACCATTCCGGCCGACGCCCGCTATGAGACCCCTTTGTTTATCAGCCGACTTACCCAATTGCTTCAGCGCTTTGACGATGCGGAGGACAACGTAAATCCCCTCCTCGTGAACTCCCGCCAGCAGCGCGTCGTCCGCGCCATCGAGGCGGAATGCGTTCACGTGGAGGCCCCACTCCAGCGCATCGAGCACAAACTCCATCCCTTCACGGCCTTCGTTATCATGCCCATATTCGCCTTTTCGAACTCCGGCGTGCAGATTGATTTCTCCCGTATCACGGAGCTCTATCTCCAGCCCGTTTCACTCGGCGTAATCTTCGGACTCGTTGCGGGCAAGCAGCTCGGCATCATGGGGGCCTGCTGGCTCGCAGTCAAGTCCGGCCTGGCCGATCTTCCCGAGGGCGTTCGCTGGCTTCAGCTCTGGGGCGTGACCTGGCTCGCGGGCATCGGCTTCACCATGTCCCTGTTCATCGCGGGACTGGCTTTTCCCGTCGGCCACCACGGAGGCGCGGGCGTGGTAGAGGCATCGGAGCATGCCGCCGATCTCCTCGCCGGCGCAAAGCTTGGTATACTTACGGCCAGCATCATCGCCGGAAGCGTGGGCACGGCCATACTGCTGTACGCCAGCAAGGGCAACACGCCCGCGCTTGCCACGAATGAACACCACTGACGGTTAATCGGGGAGCCCCGGAAGGCTTCCCTCCCACAGAAAGCAACGGGCGCGCCGCGCCACCTGGAAAGTCGGGATTTATGGCCATTCTGTCCAATATGCGTCAACGTCACGTCCTGATCGTGGAAGACGATGCCAACACCCTTCATCTCATGCGGGACTATCTGAGCCGAGCGAATTTTCGCGTGCGCACGGCTCCGGATGGCTGGGAGGCGCTTAAGCGACTGAAGGACGGTCCGGTGGACATTGTGGTTTCCGAACACTCCGTCACCCATCTGGACGGTGCCCGCCTCCGCGAAAAGTGCATGATGAATCCCGTGACCCGGGAGATACCCTTCCTGTTTCTTATCGACGGAAGCCAGACCGAGAGCCACGTACGGGCCCTGCGCAGCGGTGTGGATGACTGCCTCATCAAGCCCTTCGATCCGGTTATTCTTGTCGCCCACGTTCAGGCGGTCATCGAGCGACGACGCTCCTACGAAGAAATGGTTCGGGTCGATCCACTCACCCGCCTGCTTAACCGTCCCGCGTTGGAGAAAGAACTTTCGGAGGAACTTCGCCGGGTCATGCGTTACAACCGCGTGGCCAGTCTGGTCCTCATTGATATCGACTCCTTCACCGAAGTAAACAGCGAGAGCGGCGTGGCCATGGGCGACCTGCTCCTCACGTGTTTGTCCGGGGTCATACTGACCAATATCCGCGTGATGGACATTGCCGGGCGCTACCACGGGGGGCAGTTCATCCTCTTCCTGCCCGAGACCCCGCTCGAAGGAACGGTGATCCTCACCCAGCGTATCCAGGCGCAACTGGCCGCCATCGCCAATGCGGTCGCCGGCTTCGAACTTACCTTCACCGCGAGCATCGTTGCCTTGCCCGAAGACGGTGATGATATTGAAGTCGTGCTGCCCCGCCTTGAACAGGCCCTCGAGCAGGCAAAGGAAGAATTCAAAGATGGTGGTGTGCTTTACCACTGGGGTCAGGGCGCCATCGGCGTCTGAACCCGTGCCCGCGCGCGGCAGCACTCAGGATGGCGGCGTTTCGCCGGGCTGCTGTGCGGGCCGCGCAAGGGGCGCCGTTGCGGGCCGGACATTTTGTTCATTCCGATGCATAAAGTCGATGAAGAGACACGCGAAAATGATCACAATGAGGGTCATGGATATGCCCATGCAGACGAGGATCATGCGGGGGTAGGGGTCGCTGGTGGGCATGCCCTCTTCCAGACCGGAACCGGCATCAGGATTAGGGGTGGGGGTCGCTTCGTTCATGGCTGGAGTCTCCTCGATCAGTGGGGCCGGGCATCACCCGGGAAAGACGCGCCGCCATCCAGACAGCACCGCGCCCCCGCGGTGCATTTTACGAAGGAAACCCCTGTGCTTGCAAGGCCCCGCGAGCACGCCACACTAACCGCAGCCCGATAGACCCCGAAAACTTCGCTTCACGGGGTCACACGCCTTCAGGCCGAGCGAACTGCTACAACCTCCTCACCGGAGATGACTGAACTTCCCACTCTCAAAAGCAATATGCATACCAAATCGCGCTTTACGAATGCTTATTGCCTAAGATATTGAACGGCATATGTTTGCGGGAATTTGGGGACGGCAGAGCTTGGAGAGACTGTGCGAAGCCGGGGGGGCAATTCCCATTCTGGGATCGCGATCTGTATCAAATCGAGAATCGCTCGGGTGAAAAGGGTATCCAGCCAGGCTCATCAGGTTGCTTAAGTTCGCACGGCTGGAAGCGCGCCTTGTAGTTCATCGCACCGCAGCCAGGGATGAAGTAGCCCAGATAGTAATGCTGGAGCCCCCAGAATCTGGCAAGCTGGATCTCGAAAAGGGCTGACCAGGTTCCGGGGCTCAGGCGGGCAAAGTCGGGGTCGAAGTAGAAGTAAACTGTGGACAATGAATGGCGGAGCCGATCAATGATCCCGACGCCCGCGAGTCGCCCATCGACCCGATACTGAATTTCCATCGTTTCATGGTGGAGGCAACTTTCCACCAGAAAGGTGTTGTAGCGCTCCTCGGTGACGACTTCTTCTTCGGTTCCATGCTGGCGCGCCAGGTAGCGCCGGTACACGTCCGCCTTCTCCTCGCTGAAATGGCAAGAGCCGACCGTCGCTTTGAAGGCCTGGGAGCCTTTGTTCCACACGCGGCGCTGGGATTTGGTCATCTTGAAGGCCTCCACGGGAACACGCAGCACCCAGCATTCCTGGCAGGCGCCGCAGACCGGGCGATAAACATAGGCGCCATTACGCCGGTAGCCCCAGGCCAGCAATTCCTCGTAATGACCGCTCGCAAGGTGGCCGTTTCCGAAGCGAAACGTCGCTTCCTGTCCGGGGAGATAGGGACAGGGATCGGACACGTCGCCCAGATGGATGATGGATTCCAGTTCGTCCCTGTTGATCTCAAGTTTCATCGTACTCAATCAATGCCCATACGCTGCGACCCGACGCTCGAACTTTCACTATACCATTCCGCCGCTGTATTTTCTTCCACGTGCGCCAAAAAATGAATCGACACGATTCGATGAATCGAACCGTGTCGGTCAATCAGGGCGGTATGTATTTGTTTGATGCGCCCATATCCGCCGGGCGGCATTCCCAACTAAACCCAACGCGATTGAGTTATGTCGTCATACTTGAATGTTTAGATTCTGCCCCGTCCCATTCACCTGAGCGGAGTCGAGGAGCTTCAGGGCGAGGTCACCTTGCAACTCGGTAACATCCTTGAGCATTTGCGCGGTCTTCACCGTTCGCTGCAGCTCGATCTGCTGAGCGGACATTGTCGAACCGACGCCTGAGATTCCAGCCATATACGTACCCTCCATGGTCGTTGATGCTGTGATTTAGTAGAAGTATACCCCGGAATACCCCGCAAGGCAAATGAATTTTACCCATTTCCGCGCAGTTGATACGCCTTGCCTTCCCATCGGGCTGCGGCTATGCTGTTGGGAAGTCCAAGCCGACGCGCTACGTATGGGAGACTACAGCAAATGAAATACTGGTCACGGGGTCTGTCACTCCTGCTCCTCACCCTTGTCTGCGGCGTCTGCGCCGCTGCCCAGCCGAATATCGTCTTGATCCTCGCGGACGACCTCGGCTACGGCCATATCGGTCCCTATGGCCAGCAGAAAATCAAAACGCCCCGACTGGACAAGATGGCGGCCGAAGGTATGCGCTTTACCCAGGCCTACGCCGGTGCGGCCCTCTGCGCCGCGTCACGCAGTGTCTTGATGACCGGATACCACGGCGGTCACACGCCCGTCCGGGCCAATGGCGGCGGCATTCCACTCCGCGAAGAAGACGTAACCGTGGCCGAAGTGCTCAAGGCCGCCGGCTACACCACCGCCCTATTCGGCAAGTGGGGCCTGGGCGACGCCGACACCACGGGGACGCCGAACAAGCAGGGCTTCGACGAGTTTTTCGGCACGCTGCACCAGCGTCATGCCCAGTTTCAATACACGGATTATCTCTGGCACAACGAGGCGCGTTACCCCATTCCAGAGAATCGCAACGGCGCGAGAAAGGTCTATACCCACGACCTGATACTGGAGAAGGCGCTGGACTACCTTCGGGCGGATCACGTCGCGCCATTCTTCTGTTTCGTGTCCATCACCATCCCACACCACGAATGGGCCGCGCCGGAATCGGCCATCGCGCCTTACCTTGGCAAGTTTCCCGAAGTGGTACCTGAATTCAACTGGCGGGAGGGCTACCACACGCCCGACGCGCCGCGCGCCACGATGGCCGGCATGATATCCCACATGGACCAGGGTGTGGGTCAAATCCTGGATACCCTCAAGGCGAAAGGAATCGCGGAAAATACGCTCGTACTCTTCACGTCGGACAACGGCCCGGATCATTACAGCATTCCCGATCCGGATTTCTTCGACGCAAACGGCCCCTTGCGCGGCTACAAATACGACCAGTACGAAGGCGGCATACGCGTCCCCGCGATTGCTCACTGGCCCGGGACCATCACCCCGGGCGAGCCGAACCACGTGCCCTGGCACTTTGCCGATCTGCTCCCGACTTGTGCCGATCTAGCGGGCGCGCGGGATTCACTACCACCCAATCTCGATGGTCTGTCCATCCGGAGTCTTTTTCACGCCCAACCCGGGGCTGAACTCGCGCGGGCGCGTTTCTTCTACTGGGAAGACGATACCGGCCAGCGCGCGGGCCTGCTCGGCGGAGAATGGAAGATTATCCAGCGCGGACCGGAGAGCGCCCCGGAACTTTATGACCTGAGCACGGATCTGGGCGAAACGCGGGACCTGCGCCAGGAGAATCCCGAAATGCTGGCGCGGTTGTACGCACTGCTCCAGGCCAGCCACACGGAAGCCCCGCCGCAGAAGAACCCGGAAGCACCCGATGGACGCTTATATCGGTAGGAGCGGAGGGGCGGCGCGACAGATCGCGCGGTCATGTCCGTCAGCTTGAATGGTGTAATGCCTTCATGCCGGGACGGTGCGTCGGCGGCCCCCCCCTTCACTATTTTTCCCGGGCGCCGAACAACTGGGGGCGGTGGATCGACTATCTGTCGGAATCATGAATACGCAAGACACCATCAGGATTGAGCTGCTCGTACTTCGGGCGCAGGCGGGCGATTCCGAATCGCTGGCGCAACTTGTCGATCTGTGGCAGCCGCGCCTCTGGCCTTTTGCGCGGGTGCTGACGGGCGACGACGAGTCCGCGTGGGATGTGATGCAGGAAACCTGGCTGGCCGTGCTTCGCAATCTGGAACGACTGCACGACCCGACACGCTTCCAGCCCTGGGTATTTCGCATCGTTCGCAACAAGGCCGCCGACCGAATTCGCCGACGCGTTCAAGATCGCAAGGCGCTCGCGATGCAGGCCTCGGAATCGCCGGACGGGTCCGTGCCTCCCTGGGAGGACATGCGGGATCTGCTGGGCGCGCTGCCCGAGCAGGATGCCAGCCTGCTGGCCCTCCACTACCTGGAAGGCGTCACCTACGAAGAAATGGCCGCAATCCTGGAGGCGCCAACCGGCACCATCAAGTCCCGGCTCCACGCCGCGCGCGGGCGGCTCAGGGCGATCTTGGAGAATGAACATGGAGCACATGGATGATCGTGTGAAAGAGGGCCTGCTGGCACGGCCGGCGGATTGGCAGCCCCGTTCTAATGGGCTGCGTGAAGGAGTCAAAGCCATGTATGAAGAAAAGAGAAAACGCGCGGCCCGGTGGACGTGGATCGGCACGGGCGTGGGCTTCGGCCTTATGCTCCTGGGCGTACCGGCGCTCCTCTTCGGGTGCCTGACGGGCAACGCGAGTGTCGCCGTCGTCGGTGCGATGATGTTTCTATTCGGTGACGGATGGATGACCGGGAGCAAACTGCTCTACTGGACCTGGCTCACCCGCATCCAGATCGAACGGGACGTAAAGGAAGTGCACTATGATGTGCTGGAGGAGGTGAAACGGCTTGAGCGGGTCGAGGCCGCGCTCGGCGGAAAGACGGGCGACGCTGCGTCCTGATCACCGGCTCCTCCCTGTCACGTTGCGATATTTCGTCCGGGCGGCGATAAGTAGGTAGAATCCATCCCACGCTCAACCCGGAATCGTAACGTGAATCTCACCGACGCCCAACTCCTTGACCAATGGCGGAAGCGCCGCGATGCGGATGCCTTCGCCGAACTGGTGTCCCGCCATGCAGACTTGGTCTACGCGACGTGCCTCCGCATGCTGCGCAATTCCGCGGACGCGGAGGACGCCGCGCAGGAGTGTTTCGTGGTTCTCATGAAGAGCCGCCCCGCAGTGGGCACATCACTCGCGCCCTGGCTCCACACCGTGGCGCGGCGTCGGGCGCTGGATATCGTGCGCGGCAGGAAGCGCCGGGAACAGCGCGAGTTGGAGAATGCGGTGGACCTGGCCGTATCCGCGAATCGCGACACCATGGATCTACTCGCTTGGACCGATGAGGCCATTGCTGGGTTACCCGATACGCTTCGGGTTCCTGTGGTAGAGCGCTTCCTGGCGGGCCGGAAACATGGGGAAATTGCAGCAGCGCTCGGTATCTCCGAGGCTGCCGTGCGACACCGGATCGGCAAGGGCGTGGACCAGATTCGCGAGGCGCTGCGGAGGCGGGGCGTGCCAATGACGATAGCGGCTATTATGGCGACGTTGGAAACAGAACTCGCCGGGGCCGCGCCTTTGGCATTGAAGGCCGGCTTGGGGAAACTGGCGATTGTGTCGCCGGGAACGGCGGTAGCGCCTGTTTGGGCTGCGGCAGGCGGATTGGTGGCTATGAAGAAGATTGGGGTGGTTTTGGGGGTGCTTGCCGGGCTTCTGATTGCGGGTTTTCTGGCCGTCAAGACTGGTGATCGACCGAATGACTCCGAGACTGTGGTTGCTGAAGTTGGCGAGGGCACCGTAGTGGAGAAGGTGGTGGAAATCGAAGATCTGCCCGAAGGTACGGCGTTGCCCGCGACTGTTACAGACACGCCGAAGGTAGAAGGTGCGGCTCCCGAGCCGGAACGCGTGCTGGAACCCTGCGAGATTGCCGATCCGGCCAACTATGCTTCGGTCTCCGGCCACGTGCGCACTGAAGCGGGTGATCCCGTCGCGGGGGCGGAGGTGATGCTGGTGGCGCAGGGCTATGAGCAAGGCGAGGACTCCAATCCTACGATGGAATGGGCTGGTCGCGCGTTGAACCCTGAGCATCATTTTCGCACGCGCTCGGAAAGCGATGGCACTTTCACCCTATCGGGCATTCGATTTCGCGGTCAGGCAATCATCTATGCGTACGTCAACAAAGAAGAAAGCGCGATGCAGGGGCGGCGCAACTTAAATGTAACCGAAGGCGCTCAGGAGGAGCGCGGCGACATCACCCTGCAAGCAGCCGTCTTAATTCGCGGAAAGGTGCTTTCCGCGACTGGGCAACCCGTCGGGGATGCAGTTGTGCGCAGCATGTTTGGTGACGGCGTCGCTCCCGCCGACCGGCAAGGATACTTTGAACTTGCGTACGAAAGTGCGCACGGAATTGCAGTGCTGAGCGTTTACAGTCCAACGAATGGCATGTCCTCGTTTTCGGAGATTGCGTTTGAACCAGGTGTGCCGATTACGCTGACCCTGCCGGGTGCTGCCCATCTGCGCGGGCACGTTGAGTGGCGCGACGGATCTCCCCCCACAGGGTTGCGGGTGATCCTTCAAGGCAGCGTTGTCATGAGCTGGCAAACAGGCGAGGATGGATCAAGAACTCCAGGAACTTCGCGCAATGACATGCGGTATGAGAGCCCCGTCGCTGCGTCGGGTCAGTATGAGATCTCTGGAATTGACCCTGGCCAGAACTATTTTCGCGTTTCCGTGACGGACGAATCGAAAGTGCGATACGCGGACGCGGAACTCGGGTTTCTGCCTGCCAATCAAGTGAGCAACTGGGACCCGGTCATTGCGGGCACAGGCTATGTGTTCGGTTCCGTTCTCGGCGAGTTCAGTGGTGAGAATCTTCGGGATGCGGACTTGAGGGTGTGGGCGATTATAGAGGGAAAGGTTGTTGAGCCCGTTTCGGTATCTGGAGATGGAACCTACCGACTGCAGTTGCCCGCCACGGACGAGGAGTATTTCATCTGTCCCTCTTTTGACCCCTTTACTCACAACGGATTCGAGGCCTACGGCAAAAAGGTCCGGGTCAAACCAGGTGTTGAAACAAATGTCGATCTGACCTTCATGGAGCGGTATACGGTCAGTATTCGGGTAGTGGATGAACTGGGACAGCCAATCGTTGGCGCGGAAGTCCTGAGGCGGGATCCAGGACACGACGGGGTGGTTGGCACGACCGATTCGGCGGGGAGATTTACTCACCATGGCATGATGCCGGATTTTCCCAACGTCGATAGTCTAAGCAAGCTCGTTGTCCGCCATCCCGAGTATACCAACGGGTCGACACTCCCGCGCAAAGGCGAGTCCGGTGCGGTGTATCCTGAGGAGACAATCGTGCTGTACCACAAGGCCGGGCTCGTCGGGCGGGTGGTAGATATCGAGGGTTTGCCGTTGGCTGGCGCGACGGTGCAATTGGAAATCGCCTGTGATCCGGAGGGAAGTGTGGGCATCGAATTGCATACGAATAGCCTGGGTATCTTTCGATCGGAGGGAAACGTTCCGGCGACGACGATTAACGTTAAGGTGTCAGTACGGCACGGCGATGTGTGGGGTGCCGTCCTGGAGATGGAGCCTTCAACTGCATCCCCCGGTGGCGAGTTAGATCTGGGCGATCTGGTGTTCGAGCCAGATGTTGCGGTTGAAAAAGACGATGCAGAAGAAGTTGAGTCGAAATGATGCGACGCATGAAGCTATCAAGGTCAGGAATCGCGAAGTTTCCGAACAATCAAATGCCGACCCCGGGTGCCACCTCAATTCCGCCTCGGTTGGTTTGGGTGTCTTGAGAATCGATGGTTCATTTCTTGCAAGAGTCCGCGAGTGAGCGTGTTTGACGAATGGAATTACCCCCTTCCACCCGACTGCAACGTGCAAGCGGGATCTTAGATTTGATTGATTAGTGCAACGTATCTCCCACTGGGCACCCAAACCCGCCGAGGCGGGATTGAGGTGGCACCCGAAGTCGGTTTCCTCCGCGATTCTGTTTCTTTCGAGCGGGCGTGTTATCGTGATTGTACTCCGAGGACAATCAGCCGCCTTCGGAAAAGGGAGAATGATTATGATGGCACGTGGTTGCGGGTGGGTTGTCGTGTTGTGGTTATTGTTGCTGGTTTCGGTCGAGGCGGAAATTCCCTACGCGACGGATGCGCCGAAGCCCCTGACGCCCCAGGAGAGCATCGCGGCGTTTCAACTGCCGGATGACTTGCGAATTGAGATCGTGGCGAGTGAGCCGCTCATCGCCGAGCCGGGTGCAATGGTTTTCGACGAATTCGGGTACCTCTTTGTTGGCCAGTTGCACGGCTATAATCTGGAGGGCTATTACGACATCCTCGAACTGAATAACACGGGCGAACTGGATCAGGAGGTGCGTCGGGTTCACGTGGAGGGGCCGCTGCTGGAGCGTGCGCGGAATGAGGCCGTGGGCGCGATCAAGCGCTTGGAGGATCGGGATGGTGATGGGCATTTCGAAACCGGGCAGACGTGGGCGGAACTCCAGCATGCGTGCTACGGTCTGATCCGCGCTCGGGACGGACTCATTGCGGTGTGTCCGCCGGAAATTCTCTTTCTCGCGGACCGTGATAGCGATGGCCAGGCGGAGTTTCGCGAGACGCTGTTTTCTGGCTTCGGATTTGAATTGCTGGAACGGGGCATCAATTCACCTCGTCGCGGGGTGGACAACTGGATTTACATCGCGGCGGGTGGTGGCGGCGGCACGATCACGGGGTCGCATCTGGCCGCGCCGGTGGCGCTGGGGCATACCGATTTCCGGATTCGCGACGACGGCTCCGCCATCGAACCGGTGACTGGGACGTGTCACACCTTTGGCCAGGCGCTGACGGAGTCGGGCGATCGCTTTGTCTCCTCCACCAACCGACATGCGCTGTATGCGCCGCCCCTGGAGTATCGCCATCTCGTGCGAAATCCCTTCGTGCCTTCGCCGGGCGGGAACGTGGACGCGGCGAACTATGATCGCATATTCCCAGCGAGCGATCCGGATCCCTGGCGACAGGCGCGCAACGCGGATCCCGCGTGGGTTAAATTTTATGGCGAGCGCGAGACTACACCCAACGGGTACTTTACGGCCTCATGCGGCGCGCAAATCCTGCGCGGCGGTGCGCTGCCCGAGCGTTTTCAAGGCAATCACTTCGCCTGCGAACCGGCCAACAATCTGGTCCACCGGAGCATACTCACGCGTGATGGCGCGGGCTACAGCGTGCGGCGTGCGCCGGGCGAGGAGACCTCCGAATTCCTCACCTCCACCGACCGCTGGTTTCGCCCGATCAACCTGGAGTCGGGGCCGGACGGATCGCTCTACATCGTCGATTTCTATCGTGAAATCATCGAGGACTATTCCGCCATTCCCCGGCACCTGCAACAGCGCTACGTGGAGAGCCTCCGTGCGGGTGATCAGCACGGGCGCATCTGGCGCGTGACGGCGAAAGACGCGCCGCGCTTCAAGGCTGCCATGCTGGGCGAGGCATCCATCGAAGAACTGGTTGCGAGTCTTGAAAGCGACAACCCGTGGGTTCGCGAGACGGCGCAACGGCTGTTGATCGAGAAGGCATCGTCCGCCGATGCCCCGCGACTTCGTGCGCTGCGCGACACCACTGACTCTCCAGCCGCTCGACTTCACGCACTGTACATTCTGAACGCATTAGGCGAAATGGCGGTTCTAGACGTCGAAACGGCGCTGGAGGACGAACACTACACGGTGCGCCTGCACGCGCTTCGTCTCGCCGAGGGACTGTTGGACAGAGAAGCAGCTTTACGCGCAAAGGCAGTGAAGCTGATCGAAGATCCTGATCCGTCAGTCCGCCTGCAGGCTGCGCAATCCCTCGGCGCAAGCAGTGCACCCGAAGTAACGGCGGCGCTGGCCACCTCCGCCGCACAATTCGGCGGCGAGCGATGGATGTCGGCCGCCATCTTGAGTTCCGCCGCAACGAGAGCCGTTCCGCTGATCGAGGCGCTGATGCCCTTGACCGAAGCAAATCCGGGTGTGATGGAGGTCCTGCCTCCCTTGGCGACAACCGCCGCGGCCCGGGGCGGTGTGGTGGAAGTTCGACGTGTACTGGAACTTGCCGAAGTAAACGCAGCGACACCGGTCCAGGTCGCGCTGCTCGATGGCCTGGCGGAGGGCCTGGCTCATGCCCAGCCCGAAGCTCCGACGGGCGATCACGAGTACGACGCGCTAGTACGGCTTTTGTTAGCCAGCGAGCCGCAGGTTCGCCAACGCGCGATTCGCCTGGCAGGTTTGCTGCGCCTGGGCGATTCGCCCGTGATGCAAGCGGCGTGGGCCGAGGCCGAGAAAACCGCACTGGACCCAGAGCGGACGCTGGAAGAGCGTGTGGCCGCCACGGACCTGCTCTTCACTGCGCCCTGGGCGCGCAAAGCGCCTCTGGCGCGGCTGCTTGACGCGCGCGAGCCGCTGGACCTGCAACTCGCCGCGATTCGCATGATCGACGCGGCTTCCGATGACGCCGTTGGCCCCACGCTGGTGGAACACTTCAACGCCCTCACCCCTCGGGCCCAGGAGGCAATCTTGCAGGCCCTCTTTGCGCAGGATACGAGGCTGGCAACCGTTCTCGATGCCGTGGAGCGTGGAACAATCCAGGGCGCGGCCATTCCCTCGATCTGGCGGCTGCAATTGCTGGAGAACGCATCCCCGGCGATTCGTGATCGCGCGAAGACACTGCTGGTGAACCCGAACGGAAACGAACGTCTGGACGTCATCGCAACCTTTCGGCCCGCATTGACAATCCCGCGCGATGTGGCGCGGGGGCGCGCGTTGTTTGAAGAGCGCTGCGGGATCTGCCACGTGCTGCGCGGGGTGGGCCAGGAGGTCGGCCCCGATCTTTCGGCAGTGCGCGCGCGGCCCGACGAGGCGCTCCTCGCCGACATGCTGGATCCGAGTGGCACGATCACGGCGGGCTTCAACGCCTACCTCGTCGAGACGGAAGATGGCGGGCTGTACACCGGCATGCTGGCGGAAGAGACGGCCACCAGCATCACCTTCCGTCGCGCCCGGGGCGAAACGGACATAATCCTGCGCAGCCAGATAACCAGCATCCGCACTTCCCCACTTTCGCTCATGCCCGACGGCCTGGAAGAAGGCCTCACCCCGGAGGATGTGGCCAATCTGCTGGGTTTTCTGCGCGACGCCACGGGAGAAGTGCTCTCGCCCAGTGTCGTGGTCTTCGACGACGAACCCGAATTCGTTGCCGCGCTCGCGGAAGGCAGCGGAGGCGCGGAACTTTCGGAAGACTCGCCCTATGCCGGTACAGGCTTTCTGCGCGTTACGCCGCCGCAGCGCCATTCGCCCCGGATCGCGGGCTGGCACTACCGCGTGGTGGAGAATCCCGCGCTTTCAGAGAACGGTACCGTGGAGGAGATTCGCTATCTCCGATTGGCCTGGCGCACCGAGGGCGACGGCGTGATGATCGAGCTGGCGGACAACGGGGGCTGGCCTGCGGCGGAGTCGTCGCTGCGCCGCTACTACAGCGGCGCCAACACGACCAACTGGCAGGCGAAAATGCTTTCGAATGTGGCCCCGCGCGAATGGACCGTGATCACCGTGGATCTCTGGCAGGACTTCGGCGAGTTTACCCTGACCGGCATCGCCCCCACGGCCATGGGTGGCGCAGCGGATTTTGATCGGCTGGAGTTTCTGGCGTCATTGGACGGCGTGGACCTGCGGGCGACGGCGAAGGCAGAGTGAATCGGATATTGCGGCGGGATTGACAAGAATTGGAAGCCAGTTGGTGTCTTGCGAGGGAGAAAGCGGTTTAACCACGAGTGAACACGAATTCACACAAATAAGAAGTGGTCGTCAGTGGCAAAGTTCTATGTGAATAGTCGAGCGTATTCCCACGATCACGGCGATTCCAATCCCATTCCTTGCTCCTGCTTCCGTGATGTTCCGTGCCTTTCCGTGGTCAAATCTTTTATGTAGCCCACGGAAAGGCACGGAAATTCACGGAAGAAAACAACTAACGCGCGCGGTGCGCCGCGATCATATGCTCCAACGCGGCCCAGCCCTGACGCTGTTGTGAGGTGAGGGTGGCCTCTCCCCCATGCGCCATCCGGTGATCCACGGCGCGGAGCCAGCGGCGGGTCTTACGCGGCAGGGCGATGCGCTCGTTGACCACGAGTCCGGTTACGTTCTGCTGCTGGTGTCGGCGTCGAATTCGGAGCTTGCGCTTCTGGTGCAGTTTGTAGCCGCCACAATCCAGGACGATGTCCTTGGTGCAGCAGATGCTGTGCTCGATGCCATTGTGGTTATCTTCCGCGAAGGAAAAGGTGAGATCATCGGCGTAGCGCGTATATACCGCGCCGTGCTTTCGGGCCAGGCCTGCGAGGCGCGCGTCCATCTGGAAGTTTATGGCATTGGCCAGCACGGGGCTGGTCGGCGCACCCTGGGGCAACGCCCCCTCGCAGGTGCATAGACGCGTGATTAAGGCGGCGGCGGCCTTGTTCCATCCGAGGTGCCGAAGGTATTTCTCCACGCGCTTGGCTGTGGTGGAGCCGAAGAAGTCCTTGATGTCCATCCGCACGACGACCGCCTGGCCCGTGTGGCACGCGGCGTTGCTCGCGATGGAATAACCGGGGCGGAAGCCGGTAACAGCGGCGTGGACAGGCAAGCGCTTCAGCACGCGGCGATAGATCTGGCGCTGGATGCTTTTCAGTCCCGGGTCCGGCGCGTGGATGGTGCGCGTGCCCCCGCTTCGCTTGGGCAGTTCAAATGCGTGGTAGCGAATGGGCACCGTCTCCAGTTCGGACAAGGGCAGTCCGACCCGCGCCGCGAGTTCCTCCGGCGTTCGCCCTCCCCCACCCGTCAGCCATGAAAAGAGGGACATACCGAATTCCTCCCGAGTGCTTGAATGAA
>JBHEKR010000340.1:0-9166 GCA_041859365.1 Candidatus Hydrogenedentales bacterium | reverse complement strand
GGCTCCGGGGCCGAGTGGCAATCGAAGCACTCTGACTCAATGATGGGCCAGACATCGCGGGAGAAGACAATCTCCTTGGCGGCCGCAAGATCAATCTCGCGCACAGGGATCCATGCGGGATTGTTCAGGACGTCGGAGACGGGAATCACCCCGGGATTGCTCAGGACCTCGGCGGCAACGGGAAGCACGTCGGTATTGACCTGCTGCTCCGGGGTAACCACCGAAAGCGAAAGCGCGGAGGCCTCCACCGGCGCGGGCATCTCTGCTTCGACAGGGAGAGCCTCCACCGGCACGACCTCGGGTGCCACTTCGATCGGGGCTTCCACGGGAGCCGCATCGATAGTCGCCTCTTCGACGGGAGTCGCTGCGGACTCCGGGGCTGCCATCACGGGTGCTTCCTGAAGCACGGGTGCCGCAGGCTCCGGCAAGCTCGCCACCGGGGCCGGTTGCGCCACGACGGGGGACGGAAATGTCGGCGCAATTCCCGGCGTCATGGTTTCACGGAATGGGGTCCCCACGCCATGGTGATAGACGAGCGTGCCGCCATCGTGGGCCGTCAGGGTGACCAGATACATACCGGTCAACGAGCTCAAGAAGGTGACAATGGAGATCCCAATCTGCACCTTACGCTGGGGAATCATCGCCAGGAGCAACAATATTGCGGTGCCCAATGCGGCAATCTTCACCCGGGCGGCCATGGCCTCATGGCGATCGATGAGACTCCAAATCTCAGTCCCCAGGGAGCCGGAGACGAGACTACGCGCGCCCTCACCGGTGTGCTCGGCGTAGTACGCGGTCGCCGCCATGAGCAGATAGACCGCCAGGGTAAGCACACGCAGCAGGTGCACCTGCCGGAAGATCAGGGAAAGCATGACCATCGGCACGCCGATCATGGCGAGGACGATAGGAAGATGGACGGCGGCGGCATGCAGCATGTTCTTATGCTGAAAGACTTCAAAGAGTGACATGGCGGAAGAACTCCTGGAGAACGAAAGACACACTGCTGGACTACGATCGCACCCGCAGATACAGGGAAAGAAGGTACCACAGACTCGAAAAAGCAATCAAACCAAGACTGCTTATTCAGACACGGTAATGCCCCGAAGCGTTTCACCCGTGGCGGTGTGGACGCTGTGCCAGGTGCGTCGCAGGGCCACACGGGCCAAAGCCAACCGGCCTTCCGCCGCGACTAAATCCCGCTGTGCCTGATTCAGGCGGGTCAGCGCCCCCTGCCCCGCCTGGTACTCCTTCTCGACCAAGTCCCGGTTGCGCTGCACGAAGCTGGTCGTCTCTTCCTGAAGCGTGAGCAACTCCAGAGAAGCCTCCAGATTGATCACACTGTCCCGCACTTCAGACTGTGCATTCAGTGCCGCACTCTCCAGCAGGCGCTCCGATTCCGAGCGCGCGTACTTTGACTCCGCCAGGGCAGCCACATGACGCCCACCGGTGAAGAGGTCGTAGGAAAGATTGATCCCCACCGTCGACGCGAAATCATCCCGGCCAGGTCGGCCGTTGTCCGTGGACTGAAAATCCTGGGAGGCCGAAGCGCCCACAACGGGATAGAACAAAGCACGGCGCTGGCCCACAGCGGCCTTGGCCCGGTCCACGGCAAATTCCTGCTGCTGTACGTCCGGCCGGTAGGCCAGGGCATAGTCCACCAACAGTTCCACATCGGGGATAACGCGATCGGCTTCGGTCTCCGCGGGCATGGGGGCGACCGCGACCCCGTCGGGCAACTTGGCGTCGGGCATGCCCATGAGGGTGGCAAGAGCGACTTGGGCCAGCTTCACATCGCGTTCGCCCGCGATACGGTCGCCTTGGGCTGCGCGCACCTGGACCTCGAAATTCAATACGTCACTCAGCGATCCTGTGCCCACGCGGCGACGGGCTTCGGCATCCTTGAGTAAGCGGCGGTTGAAGGATTCATCCGCCTCGGCGATACCGATGCTTTCGCGGGCCAGCTGCACCGAGTAGAAGGCCTGCGCCACGGCGTCCAGCAGTAGGCGTTGCGCCTCACTGCGGGCAGCGTCAAATTCCATCTTGCCAGCCTTCGCCGCGAGCACGGTGAAGCGCCGCTCGAACCCGTCGAAAATCAGATAGCTCGCACTGAGGCTGGCGCTGTACTGCTCCTGCGAATCGTCGATCCCATCCCGCGCTTGCAGGCCTCCGTAGACACCGCTGCCCAGGCTGCGGCCTATGCTTGCCGGTGTGGCCGTTCCCTGAATCAATTGCCCAAGGGAAGAGGTCACCGACTGACGCAGCGGAGCTTCAAACGCGGCCTCACGCGCCGCGTCCACCGTGGCGTCCGGGAGATCGGTGTGCGACGCGCTGTAGCCAGCACGCACCTGCGGCATGTAGGCCGAGCGGGCTTGCCACACGCGCTGGTTGGCCTGGGCGATCCGGGCCGCCGCAGCCTGGAGGCTGGGGTTGTCTTCCAGCGCGCGGCGTTGCGCGGTGGGCAGGTCAATCAGCGCGGCGGCCTCTGCAACGGCTTCCGTCGCGGGCGCATCCAGGACCGCTTCCTCCGCTGTTGCTGCGGGCGGTTCATCAGCTGCAGTGGTGTCTTCCGCGACAGCACGCGCAGTTACCAGGGCCACCGTGGCGCACATCATCAAGAGAACTCGAAACATGAAAGGACCTTTCATCCGACAATCCAAGTGAACTCGATTCACCTATTGTATGCGCGCGGGCGCCGGAATTGTGTGGAGCGCAATCTCATCCGGATCCAGGTTGCGGAAGCGCGCAGGCTCGACCTGCTCACGAACCGGCCAGGTTCCCGTTCGCCAATAGGCAAAGAGGCAACGTACGTCGTTGACTATCGCCAGCAAACAGGGAATGAGGAACAGGGTGAGCAGCGTGGCGAAGGCCACCCCCGCGGAGAGGGAGATGGCCATGGGAATGAGGAAGCGCGCCTGCATATCCTGCTCAAGCATGAGCGGTGCCAGACCGCCGACGGTGGTAACCGTGGTCAGGAAGATCGCCCGGAACCTTCGCACACCAGCACGGCAGAGGGCATCGAAGTACGGCATGCCCCGTGCAACAAGCTCGTTGACACACTCAATCAGGACGATGGCGTCATTCACCACGACGCCAGAGAGCGCCACCATGCCGAACATGCTCATCATGGAGAGTTCATAGCCCATGAGCAGGTGGCCAATGGTGGCGCCAATTAGACCGAAGGGGATGGTGACCATGATGATCATGGGCTGGATATACGAACGGAATACGGTGGCGATGATAATGTAGATGCCCAGCAGCGCCAGCGGATAGGTCACCACCAGGCTGCCCAAAGACTCGCGCATCTTCTCCTTCTCGCCCTGCAATGACACCATGACGCCGGGATTCTCGAACTCCAGCTTCTGGAAGAAACCCGCACTGAGATCGTTAAAGACTTCATTCGCGTTGGCCCGTGTCACATCCACCTCGGCCGTGACCGCCACGCGGCGCATGCCGTCCGTACGCTGGATACTCGCATAGCCCGGCCCAAAATCCAGCTCGGCCACGGAGAGCAGTGGCACTTCAGCACCCTGCGGCGTGCGGATACGGACCTTCTCGAAATCAGAGACCCGCTCGCGCTCGTCGGCCGTGTAGCGCACACGCACCCGAATGTCATCCCGGCCACGTTGAAGGCGCAGCGCTTCTTCACCAAAGTAGCCCGCGTAGACCTGACGGGCGAGGTCGGCCGTCGTCAGGCCCATCGTGCGGGCCTCCGGCTTCAGGCGAAGTCGGATCTCATTCTTGCCGGGGCGGAAGTCATCCTGGATCTGGTAGACACCATCATAGGTGGCCAGCTTTGCCTTGAGGTCTTCGGCGGCCGACATCAGCGCGGGCATATCATTGCCCTGCAGCCATACTTCAATCGGTGCGCCGGGCGGGCCGGCCTGCATGCCGGCAAAGGTGAGAGAGGTCAGCCCGGGTATCGCGCCAATCTCTTTTTCCCATTGGACCATGAGATCTTCGGAGTGGAGGCCGCGAAACTCGCTGCCCAGCATCTCTACGCGTACCGAACCCAGGTGATTGCCGTACTCTGGCCGGTCCTCGGAAATGGTGGACCCGGTCAGGGAAAAGAGGTTGGTTATCAAAGGATCGCCGGAATCCGTCTTGGCATGGGCGGCCAGCCGGCGAACCGCCTCCTCCACCCGGTCCACGGCGACCTTGGTCACTTCGATCGGCGTGCCATTGGGAAACTCGACGCGCGCGGTCATCACGTCGCCGTCCAAGCGCGAGAAGACCGAGAACTTCACGATGCCGCTTTCGATGAGCCCCATCGTGCAGAGGAAGAGGGCGATGGCGAGGCTGAGCGAGACGTAGCGCCAGCGCAAAGCGCGGGCAATGAAAGGCTCATAGTAGTGGCCCACAAACGTTTCCAAGCCTTCGTTCGTGAAGCCGTGAATGCGTCGGCCCAAGCGCTGAATGATGTTTCCACCGTCGCTCTTGATATTGGGATCCGGCAAGTGACTCAGGTGGGCGGGCAACAGGAACAAGGCCTCGACCAACGAAATGCTCAGGCAGGCAACCACCACGAGCGGCAGGATGCTGATAAACTTGCCCATAATGCCGCCCACAAAGAACAGCGGCATGAACGCGACAATCGTTGTTGTCACTGCGGCGATCACGGGCCAGCCCACTTCTTTGATGCCTTCGACCGCTGCCCGAAACGGGGGCTGTCCCGACTTGCGATGGACGTAGATCGCCTCCCCCACCACAATGGCATCGTCCACAATGATGCCCACCACCATGATAAGCCCGAATAGGGAAATCATGTTCAGGGTCGCGCCGGTGGCCCAGAGAATGGCCAATGCGCCTGCAATACAGGTGGGGATACCCATGCCCGCCCAAAAGCTGAGCCGGATGTCGAGAAAAAGCCACAACATCAGGAAGACGAGGACCACGCCCATGATGCCATTAACCACCAGCAAGTCAATGCGCTTCTGAAGAATGTCTGCGGAGCGGCCCCAAATCTTCATCTCCATGCCGGGCGGTAGAATCTCGGACTGGCGCGCCACGTATTCATGGACGGCGGCATCAATGGCAACCGTATCTTCGTCCGGCGTCTTCAGGACGGCCACGTTGATGGACGGATGGCCATTGAACCGCGAGATGATCGGGTCCTCGGTGAAGGAATCGCGAATCTTCGCGATACGGTCCAGGGTGATGATCTCACCGTCGGGCCGCGCCAGCAGCACGATCTCGGAGAACTCCTTGCCCGTGTACTTGCGGCCCAGGGTGCGAAGGCGGATTTCTTCGCCTTCTGTACGCATGGTGCCCCCGGCAAGATTCAAGCTGCTGCCGCGCACCACCGAAGCCACCTGAGCAAAGGTCAGCCCATACTCGCGCAGGCGTTCCTCCGAGACCTCAATGGAGATTTCGTAGTCACGACCGCCCAGCACCTGGGACTGAGAGATGGAGGGCAGGAGCCGGACTTCGTCCTTGACCTGCTCGGCCCACTCCTTCAGCGTCTTCTCCGAAAGGTTGTCTCCAGTGAGCGCAATGACCAGGACGTTCTGGCGGAGCGTAATTTCTTCGGTGATCGGCTTTTCGGCGTCCAACGGAAATGAACTGATCGCATCCACTTTGTTCCGGACGCGATCCTTCACCTCGCTCACGTCGTAGTCTTCGCGCACTTCAACGAGGACCGTCCCCATGTTTTCAGCGGAGGTGGAACTGTAGCGCCGAATGCCTTCGACACCATCGATCGCTTCTTCGATCTTCCGGCAGATCCCCTCCTCCACCTCTTCGGGATCGGCGCCGGGCCAGGGCACACTCACCGTAATGATGTCGAGCGAAAACTCGGGAAAGGTCTCGCGCACCATGTTCTTCATAGCCATGGCGCCGGCCACGAAGATGAGTACGAGCACGATGTTGGCGAACACCGTGTGGCGCGTGAACGAAGCGATCACGCCTTTCATGACGCTGCACCCGGCAGCGGCGCGGCCACCTCATCGGAGGGTTGCGCGTCGGGCATGACCTCGACGAGGCTGTTGGGAAGTGGGTTGACCAAACGGGTGACAATGATCTCATCGCCGGGCTGGATGCCGCCGGAGATGAACGCCTCTTCGCCCTGGTTGCGCAGGACTTCTACCTGGCGCACGACCAACCGGCCATCGACAACAATGTAGACCTGATTCTCAAAAGTCACAGCCCAGCGCGGCAAGCGGTAGACACCCTGCATCAGCTTGCCGGGCACATCCACTTTGCAGAACATGCCATCCACCAACGGAAGACCGCCCGCCCCACGCAGCGCCTCTTCGCGGGTTAGCCGCACGGCCAGCGTCACCTGACGCGTTTCCTGATCAAAGCGCTCCACCCGGTTGATCCGGCCCTCCCAGGAGTGTCCTGCATCGTCTTCCGTCCAGGTGATGCTGCACGGGACAGGCTCCACATGGCCAAACCAGGCCGTCCCCTCGGGGGCAGGCCCTTCGCCAAAGCGAAGCCAGCTGCGCGCGTCGCGGCTGTCGATGGGTACCGAAATTTCGAGTTCGGAATCGTCGGCCAGCGTCAACAGCGGCGAGCCTGGCGCAACGTACTGACCTGCCTCCAGGTTCACCTGCTTGACCCGGGCTCGAAACGGAGCGTGAACCGTCGTGCGGTCCAGCCGCGTACGCGCGAGATCCAGGGCCGCACGCGCGGCGGCCAGATTGCTCTCGGCCTCTTGAATGCGAACCGGGTACAACGACACGGCCTGGCCCAATTGCTGCCGGGATTCCTTTGCGCGGTTGAGAGCAACTTCCGATGAGTCGACGCCGGATTGCGTCCCGACCTGGTCCGTCTGAAACAGTTGCTTGACGCGCTGGAACTCTGCGTCTGCAAGCGCTTCGGAGCGGTTCAGAGTCTCCAGCCGTTCCCGGTCGTTGTCGTACTGTTGCTTCAGCAACTTGACGTTCAGTGTCAGTTGCTCCACCTGCGCCGTGCTCTGATCCAGCGCAGCCTGATAGTCGCGGGGATCGATGCGAAACAGGAGCGCGCCTTCGGGAACTTCCACGCCCTCTTCAAGGTTGGGGTAAATCTCCTCAACCACACCAGCGACTTCGGCCGTAATCGGCACCACATTCAGCGAAGTCGCCTGGCCATATCCCGTAATATTCACGGGGACGTCTTCAGGTTGCGCCTTCATCGTGTTGACGCGAACAACGCGCTGGGGAATCTCGGCTTGTTGCGGCGGCTTCTTGAGCGAGCCCAGGGCCTTCATTCCGCCGAACCCGGCGGCCAATACCAAAGCCACCGCGGCCATGCGAATGATCAGCTTTGGTTCGCGAAGGCGGCTGCCGGGCTTCTTGGGATCTTGCAGGGGGTTGGTTGCCGTCTCGGGCGTATGACTCATACAGGGGCTTTCGTTGCGTCCGGACTGAATCCACCCCCAGAGGCATCCTCTTGAAGCAAATTTCCGATTCGCCGATAGATGTTGCACCACGTCTCGGCCATCTCCGGGCCAAGGCGTTCCAGGAGCTGGCTGAGCCCCTGCAGGACATACTCTTCAAATTGCACCATGGCGGCCTCGCCCGGCGCTTTCAGGCGTACCAGCACCGTCCTGCGATCCACCACGCTCTGCGATCGATCCACCACACCCAGGTCCACCAGGCGATCGACCATCGTGGAAGCGCTCGGCGCCGATACCTGCAGCGCCTCGGCTAGTTCCTTGATGGTGGCCTCCCCCATTTCCCGCAACACCATCAGCATGTTGAACTGCGGAAAGGTGAGCATGGCGCACAGGTCGTCGCTCTCGTCCACGTCCCGCGGGGGTAAACCAGCACGGCGGACGACGCGATCGTGTATCATCCGCACGGTTCGGTGAATCGTGCGTGCTTGTTCCAGCGTCTCCTCGTCGGACAAGGGGCTCTTGCCTCCTGGTGAATCGTTAGGCTGGCTAATTGTATTGATGGCTTATTGTTGATGCAACTATTTGTTCGCCCGGCGACGCCCCCCTACCCGTCCCTCACAAGTCCCACTGGTTTGGGGTACCGCGTCTGGGCTACCTTGTCGCCATGCGCACCCAGCGAGTCCAGCCATGCCCTTGACCACCCCCGTGATTCGACAGCTCGGCGTCGTGGATCAACATCGACTCTCGCCCCTTCTCGCCGCCATGGCCGAGGGGATTGGAGCACTGTACGGCCCGGACGCCGCGGCCGATTACGCCCGTAAGTCCACGCATCTTTGGGCACTGAACCTTGCCCACCCCGCCGTGACCGTGCTCGGCGCCATTGTAGATCGTGCGCTGGCCGGGGTCATTGTGGCGTTTCGACGCGAGGAGCATGCGGACATCTCGTTTCTGTTTGTGGGCGAGGCTTGGCAGGGGCGGGGCCTTGAAGCGGCCCTTGTCCGGGAGTTGGTGGCGCGACTTCGGAATACCGGTGCAGGCAGCATCGTGAGCGAGTGCGTTCCCCTGGGGCCGTTGGAACTCGACACCGTGTACGGCGCGCTCGGCTTTACGGTCATTCCCCGACTGTTATTGTCGGCCTCGCTGACCGGCCAGCGCCATGAAACCGCAGGCGGCGTGAAGTCGATTCCGCTAACCCGCACGCTGTGGCCAGCCGCCGCAGAATGCCTGCTGGAAGCCTATCGCGGGGAATCGGGCCGGCTCTTGCATCGTGAAATGGCGCAGCCAGCCGCTGCACTAGAATTCATCGAGCGAATCCATGCCGGGGCCTATGGTGCCTTTTGGGACGGCTTCGCGCGCACCGTTCTTTTGGACGGAGCCTGCGCCGCGGTGATCCTGGGGGCCGAGGCTGCGCCGGGCGTGGGCTTTGTGCTGCAACTGGTGACGGCCCCCTTCGCCCGCCGCCAAGGGCTCGCGCGGCTCCTACTCACAGAACTGGCAGTGGCGTTCCGGGAGCGTGGCTACGAGAAAGTCGCACTGGGGGTTACGGCGAACAATCCGGCCCGCGCGCTGTACGAAGCAAGCGGCTTTTCCCTGTTGCGTCCGGTGACAGCGTACCTTTGGTGCAACCCCTTGGGGCATCCGGTGGCCGAGTGATCCACGGCACCGCACTCGGGTCCCATGCGCGTGCCGGTTGAAAAGATCGCGCGTGAGCGATACGATAGCCAGAATTTGGGACCGGCCGCTGCCGGGGAGAATCGTCGTGAAAACAGGCTGTTTGTTGATAGCGGGGCTGTTGCTGGTATCGGTCGCAGGGATTGCCGGGGTGATCGGGTACCGGTACGTGCAGGA
>JBHEKR010000168.1:0-3316 GCA_041859365.1 Candidatus Hydrogenedentales bacterium | reverse complement strand
CGGAGGACCATTGGGCATCGCGCGTTACGACCTCTCAATACAGTTTCAGCAATTCGATCAGCTTCTCGGTATCCTGCGTATTTGCCATGAGTTCGAGGTGCGCGTGGTTCGGCGAGAGGAAGAATATTGGGGAACAGCTTTCCATGGACTGGAGCATGGCGGGCTCGATTCTATCCAGCTTATGCGCGTGAACGTTCGCGGCGAGCAGTGAGAAGGGCGCGCGGTCCTGCCAGAAGGAGCCCCACCACTCTCGGACGGACGCTTGGTCAAGCAATGCGGAAAGTGGATGTTCCCTAATCAGAAATGAGCAGGTGACGCCTTCACAGGAAATGAGGCCATCGGCCAGCATGCGCTGGGTTTCCGTCTTCCAGTTTTGGCTGTTCAGCGACGCATCGGAATAGACGTCTGTCTGTAACGTCTGCTGCACGAACGCGATGTTGCCCCAGAGTTCGTCCGCTTCGAGCAGGAAAGTTCCGAATTCGTTATGCATCTGCTTCAGCAGATCGGCGAATTGGCCTGCGCCATCGCGCTCTACCCCCGCTATCAGAATCCGCGAAATCGCACGATCAAAGGTCCATGCGGCCTCGTAGTCGCGACACTGGAATGGCGTTTCAATCTCGACGGACCACGCTGGGTTGAACCTGCTTCGCACTTCTGGATTCTCCACTTTGGCGAGACCACATGCACATCTTCGATGAGCGTGCCACTTCTCTTGACCTCGCGCAATGCATTCGGGGGCAACGTCAGCGGGCGTCCCTGCGCTCTCCCCCGCTCCGCTTTGCGCGGAACGGCCGCGCCAGCATGCCGGGGAGGGTGCGCCATTGACTATCCTCGGCGTCGTCGTCCAGGCCGAGTTCGATCTGGCGCGGGTCCGCGCGCAGGCGAAAGGTTTGGAAGAGGCGATCCCAGAGGGAAAGGATGCTGCCGTAGTTGGAGTCGGTCTCGGGTTGGAGGCGGGAGTGGTGGACCCAGTGCATCCAGGGGGTGGGGATGATCCAGCGGAGGGCGGCGTCGAGGCGGGGCGGGATGTTGATGTTGCTATGGTGAAACAGGATCACCGGGAGGAGCACGGCTTCGTACAGCAGCAGTTGCGGCATGGTCATGCCGAGCAGCGGCAGTAACGCGAGACGCGCCAGGGAGGACAGCACGATCTCGCCGGTGTGGAAGCGCACCGCAGAGGTGACATCAAGCTCGCGGTCGGCGTGGTGCACCGCGTGGAAGCGCCAGAGCAGGGGCACTTTGTGATTGAGCCGGTACCAGGCGTACATCCACAAATCAAAGACGATGAGCGCGAGCAGCCATTCCCCGGGGGCCGGCCACGCGAACTGATGCAGCAGGCCAAAGGATTCGTGTCGTGCCCACTCGGTGACGGCGAGCAAGGCGGTTCCAAACAGGACGGCCGCCACGACACCGTTGATGACCCCCAACATCAGGTTGTGCGCTGCGTGCCCGGCGCGGCGGTGCCGCCCGGAGAAGGCAGGGGCAATCCCTTCCAGCGTCCACAGGGCAATCAGCACCACGGTCGCCAGCACCGGCTTAGCGGCGGGGAGCCAGGCTTCTATCTGAACTGCATCGTGCATCATGACCTTCTGCGCCGTGACGGCGTGGCGCAAGAGAGAATCTCAGGGACGAAAGACTTCCCGCTGAAGTTCGGCGATCATCCGGTAGTCTTTAGCGTTGGCGGTGCAGCGCGGTTGTCCGAACATTATGGCAGTGGCAGCCCGGGGCATTCCCGCGCTATGCCCAGGGGATGACGTCGGTCTCAAGAAACATCTCGACGCCCCGTTCGGAGGGAACGTATATAGGCCACGGGATCGGCCATGTCCTCTCGATTCGCCCACATACCGAAGGCTGCCTGGTCTCTTATGCTCGGACGTTCCGCCTTACGAATTGGCTCAATCCTTGCCACCGCGTTGCCCCGGTTGGTGAGGATGACGGACTCGTTGCGTTCGATGGCTTCGAGAATCTTTTGCGGATTGCGGCGCATGTCCAGGATGGTCGCCTTCATGGTGGGCACTCCCCATGTCGTGTGTCGTTGAAGTATCCACTCGGTCACGCTGGCCGTCAACACGGCCCCCAAGCCCGGGCTTGCAGCTTGCGTCCTCTTCGCCTATACTAGACCAAGTCTGTTAGCCGATAAGGTCCACTACCATGCAGCCTTCGGAATGCCCGTGTTTTGGGGATACCTTGGATCGTTTCCTTCGCCCGTCGGTGATGGCTGTGCTGGCGCGTGCGCCGGGCGGGCTGCATGGCTATTTGGTGGCGCAGCATCTCTTGGAACTGCCCATCTTCCGGGGATGCCCGCCGGATCCCACCGGCCTTTACCGCGTACTCCGGACGATGGAGAACGAGGGCTACCTGCGGTCGGTCTGGGACCGGGAAGGCAGCGCGCCCGCGAAGCGGGTGTACCGCCTGACGGGCGACGGCCTGGACTGCCTGCAACATTGGGGCGAGACGCTGGAGACCTACGCCGCGCTGCTGCAACATACGGTGGCGTTTGTTCAGGAAAGCGCGCGGCAGTCGTCCCAGGGGGAATTGACGTGAGCGACGTGATGGCCGCCCCCACCCTGGCGCGCGCATGCGTGGCCGAGGCGCTTGGCACCTACGTGCTTGTCTTCTTTGGCGTGGGCGCGGTGAATGCCGCCGTCATCACGGGGGCTCAGTCGGGCATCTGGCAGGTAGCGGTGGTCTGGGGCGTGACCGTGGCGCTGGCCATCTACGCGACCAGCGCGATCTCCGGGACGCACATCAACCCAGCCATCACCCTGGCACTTTGGATGTTCCGGGGCTTCCCGCTCCGCAGGGTCCCCTGCTATATCGCGGCACAAACCGCAGGTGCCTTTCTCGGCGCGGCCACCCTGTACGCCCTCTTCGGACCGCTGCTGCGCGAGTTCGAACTGGCCCAGGGGATCGCGCGCGGGGGCCCGGGGAGCGAGCTCTCGGCCATGATGTTCGGCCAGTATTTCCCCAATCCGGCCATGGCCCAGGCTATGCCGTGGCTGCGGGCGGGGGTGACGGAGTACCAGGCCATGTTGGCCGAGGGGATCGGCACTGCGTTCCTGGCCTTCTTTGTTTTCGCGCTGACCGATGAACGCAACCGAAATGCGCCGGGACTTCACCTTACGCCCGTCTTTATTGGGCTGACCGTGTCCATCGCCATCTCCGTGCTTGCGCCGTTGACCCAGGCCGGGTTCAATCCGGCGCGGGACTTCGGACCTCGCCTGTTTGCCTATTGCGCGGGTTGGGGCGCGGTGGCGATTCCCGGCCCAAGCGGCGGCTTCTTCACGGTATATATCGCGTCGCCCATCCTCGGCGC
>JBHEKR010000555.1:0-18960 GCA_041859365.1 Candidatus Hydrogenedentales bacterium | reverse complement strand
CCTCGGCGCCTTCCGCCGCATCCTCGATCGCTGGCAGCGCCGCGACCCCGGCGCTAACCCCCGGGAACTCGTCCAGCGCGCCCTGAACAGCGTCTACGGCGTGGACATCAACCCCTTCGCCATCGCCATCGCCCGGTTCCGCCTCCTCATCCAGGCCCTCCAGGCCTGCGGCGTCCAGCAACTCAAGGATGCCCCCGCCTTCCACTTCAACCTCGCCGCGGGCGACTCCCTGCTCCACGGCGCGCCCGGCGCGGAGCAACAGCTCTTCGCCTTCGACCCCCTGGCCCACCACTACCAGAGCGAGGACATCGACGCACTCCGGAAAATCCTGCGCCCCGGCACCTTCCATGCCGTCGTGGCGAATCCGCCGTATATTGCGGTTCAAGATTCGGTACTGCGCGATGCCTATCGTGAGCACTATTCAGCGTGTCATGGACGATATGTCCTTACTGTGCCTTTCATGGAGCGCATCTTCGGCCTCGCCGTGCAGGGTGGCTACACGGGTCAGATCACCTCGAACAGCTTCATGAAGCGGGAGTTCGGCAGGAAGCTCATCGAAGCCTTTTTCCCCACAGTGGATTTGACCCACGTCCTTGACACCAGTGGCGTTGCCTTTGGCATTGAGGGATTTGGTGGCACGCCCACGGTCATTCTCCATGGCCGCAACCGCGCGCCCGTGGCCAGCACCCTCCGCACCGTCCTCGGCATCCGTGGTGAGCCTGGCACCCCGGATGACCCCGCTCAGGGCCTCGTATGGACATCCATCGTTGACCAGATCGACCGACCCGGCAGCGAATCGGCCTTTGTGAGCAGCGGGGACTCGGATAGGGGGCTGTTTCATGCCCATCCGTGGTCCATTGGTGGCGGCGGAGCGTCGGAGTTGAAGGAGCAACTGGAGGCTCACGGTACGGGGCTTCTGGCAGCCGTTTGTGACGAAATTGGCGTACTGGGCATGACCAACGCCGACGAGGTAATGCTAGCACCAGCGGACGCCTTTCGTCGTTCAAGAGTCGAACCGCAGCTTTGCCGCAGTTTAGCGCTAGGTGATGACGTCAGGGACCACATGATACTTGATGGAGACTCTGCCCTGGTCCCTTACGTTGACGAGAAACTTGTTGACATCGCGTGTACAAACGGATTCCAGCGCTGGGTTTGGCCGAGTCGCACGGTCCTGGGTAACCGGGCGACGTTCGCAAGACTGACCTATTTTCAAGAGGGGCGTGCTTACTGGGAGTGGCACCAGATTGCCCTGCGAAGACTCCGCTCCCCCCTATCCATCGTGTTTACGGAGATAGCGACGCACAATCATTTCGTGCTGGACTGGGGCGGCAAGGTGTTCAAGCAGACCGCGCCGATCATCAAGCTGTCCGAAGGTGCGACGGAAGAGGAGCACCTGGCGCTCCTGGGCCTGCTGAATTCCTCCACCGCGTGCTTCTGGTTTAAGCAAGTGTGCCACGATCTTGGCGGTGGTGGTGGAGCGAGTAAACGTGGCGTTGACCTTTGGGATAGCTTCTGTGTGCACAACGGCACAAAAGTAGCCCAATTCCCCCTTCCCGCCGAGCGCCCGGTTAATCTGGCCCGCGCACTGGACACGCTGGCGCAGGAGCTGAGCGCGCGCACGCCGTCGGCGGTGCTGACGTCGTGGGACGGTGCGTCGGCGCTGGGCGAGGCGCTGCAATCGGCCCGTGCGCAGTGGGACACCCTGCGCGGGCGGATGATCGCGCTGCAGGAGGAACTGGACTGGCAGAGCTATCGGCTCTATGGGCTGCTGTCGGACGACCTCACGATCCCGGAACCGCCACCGATTGCCCTGGGCGAGCGGGCCTTCGAGATTGTGCTGGCGCGGAAACAGGCGGCGGGCGAGGTCACCACGACCTGGTTCACGCGCCATGGGTCCACACCGATCACGGAGATTCCCGCGCGCTGGCCCGAGGACTACCGGGCGCTGGTGCAGCGGCGCATCGATTGCATCGAATCCAACAAGGACATCGGGCTTATCGAGCGGCCGGAGTACAAGCGCCGGTGGAACACCGAATCGTGGGCATCCCAGCAGGCCCGTGCGCTGCGGGGCTGGCTGCTGGCGCGGCTGGAGGGCTATTTCGATTTCGACGGGCGCATGAACGCGTCCGGCACGGCGACGGCGCGGGTGGAGCTGGGGCTGTGCTCCGTGGCGCGGCTGGCGGACGTGGCGCGTTCGGATTCGGCCTTTGAGGCGGCGGCGGCGCTCTACACCGGGGACCCGGCTTTCGACGCCTTGCGGCTGGTGTCGGAGCTGGTGCTGGAGGAGAGCGTGCCCCACCTGCCCGTGCTGCGCTACAAGCCCGCGGGCCTGCGCAAGCGCGCGGAGTGGGAAAAGACCTGGGACCAGCAGCGCCAGGAGGACGCCATCGACGCCCGGACGAAACTGCCGAAGGACGACCCCAATTTTCTCAGCGAGGACGGCGCAAAGCGCCTGAAGAAAGAGCAGATCGGGGATATCCCCGTGCCGCCGAAGTACGGCAGCGGCGATTTCCTGAAGACGGGCTATTGGAAGCTCCGGGGCAAGCTGGACGTGCCCAAGGAACGCTGGGTGAGCTTTCCCCACGGCGAGGGCCAGGACGGCACCCTGATGGTGGTCTGGGCGGGCTATGATCACCTGCAACTGGCCCGTGCGGTCAGCGCCCACTACGTGGACATCCAACAGAACATCGGCGGCACCGGTGACCCCCGGCTCGTGCCCTTGCTCGCCAGCCTCGCGGAGCTGATCCCCTGGCTCAAGCAATGGCACAACGACCTCGACACCGAGTTCAACATGGCCATGGGCGATTACTTCGAGGGCTTTGTGATGGAGGAGGCAAGAGGGCTGGGGATGACGGTGGAGGAGGTGAAGGGGTGGGAGGCTCCGAAGAGGGGAAAGAAATAGAGAATGGGAAGAAAAAAGGGTCTCAGACATTCCTGTCTGAGGCACAGCGCGCCCAGCCACGGAAGGGCCCGGTGAAGGTGTAGAATCCCTCGGGATGCCGAAGCGGTGTTTTTGAAAAGCTGGGTCAAGGTACAGGCCGAGGGGCCTTGCGAATAGCGAGGTGGGCTTTATCTCAGACAGGAATGTCTGAGCCCCTTGTTCTGGCGCGCAAAGGACGTAGCATAGTTTTTGAAGGCGGTTTTAACGTGACGATACCCCGTAACGAAGACATCTTGAAGCTTCTCGACCAGCTCGATTCGTGTACTGCGGACCACCTGGAGTCGCAGTGGCTGGATTTCAAGCCCTGGGAAGGGGTGAAGGAATCCATGCGCGTGGCGGTGGAGTATGCGGTGTGCTTTGCGAACGCGGGCGGCGGCGTGGTGGTGTTTGGCGTGACCGATCAGGTGCGTGGCCGCGCGGAAGCGATTCATGGGGTCGGCAGTTACGATATCGACGTCTGGAAGCGGGGCATCTTCGATGCCACCCGTCCGAATCTTGCGGTGGATATCGAGGAGATCGCGGTCCCGGAAGGCACGGGCCGCTTGCTGGTGCTGCGGATTCCCAAAGGCGCCCACCCGCCCTATGGCACGGCCCGGGGCTATTTCACGCAGCGCGTGGGCAAGAACTGCATGCCCATGGACTCCCAGGGCTTCGCGCGGTCGCAGGTGGCCTCGGGGGCGGTGGATTGGAGCGGCCAGCCCGCCGAAGGTATCGCCCTGGAGGATCTGGACCCCGTGGAGATCGCCCGGGGGCGCAATATCGTCAAGCGTCTTCGTGCCTCGTCCGAGTTGTCGAAGATGAACGACGCGGAACTCCTGCAGGCCCTCGGGGCCTTGCGCCATGGACACGTCACGCGGGCGGGCCTCCTGCTTTTTGGCCGGGATGAGGTGTTGCAGGAGGTGTGTCCCCAGCACCAGGTGCACTATGTGTATGAAGGGGCCAACAACAGCATTCTGCGAAACGACTCGTATCAATGCGGGCTGCTGCAGATTCTGGATCGGATCGAGCAGGCCTTCACGGGGCCGTCGAATCCGGAGCAGGAGCTGACGGCGGGATTGTTTAAGCTGCGCGTTCCCGCATTCTCCATCGAAGTCGTTCGCGAAGCCATATTGAACGCGGTGACCCACCGGGATTACTCGGATCCGGGCGAGGTCCTGTTGCGGCACAAGCGGCAGGAGATCGCGG
This sequence comes from Candidatus Hydrogenedentales bacterium, assembly GCA_041859365.1. Taxonomy (GTDB): domain Bacteria; phylum Hydrogenedentota; class Hydrogenedentia; order Hydrogenedentales; family JAEUWI01; genus JAEUWI01. Next base: position 14,834 of record JBHEKR010000555.1, on the reverse strand, counting down.
TGACCAATCCGGGCGGTTTCCTGGGCAACATCACGCCCCGGAACATCCTCCGGCAGGAGCCTGTGGCGCGGAACCGGGCTTTGGCCGAGGCGCTGCAGAAACTGGGACTGGTGGAGCGGGCGGGCATCGGGCGGCAGCGCATCTTCATGCCGCCCCTCTCCTATGGCAAGCGGATTCCCGTCTACGAGACCGATGGCACCCGGGTGACCCTGAGGGTGTATGATGGCGCCTTCGACGAAGGGATGGCCCTGCTGGTGGCGAAATGGCGCGGGGATGGTCGCGATGTGGACCTGGACACGCTGCTGATTCTGACCTACCTGCGGGACAATGCCTTTATCGACACGGCGGCGGCGGTGGACTTGTTGCAGGTGTCACGAGAACAGGCGCGGAGTGTCCTGGACCACCACGCCATCTTAGGCACGGGTTTTCTGGAGCGAAGGGGTAGAACCAAGGCGGCGGCCTACTACCTCAACAAGGCTGTGGCCGAGGATATGCATGGCAAGGCGGCGTATACGCATTCCAAGGGAATTGCACCAATCCGGTATCGTGAGATGGTACGACAGTTCATTGAGGATCACGGATCGATCACGCCAAAGGAATGCCGGGAACTCCTGGGCTTTGGCGAGTCCCAGGCAGCGCGGGTAGAGATGTCTGCGATTCTGAAGGGCTGGTCCGGGAAGGGCGGCTGGCTCGAACGACGCGGTCGCACTACGAATACCCGATACTATGCGGTGGAGGACCTTGAGGAGGGTTCATGATGCGCTCCGCGAGGTGGTGTCTGAAATCACTTATAGTCGCTTATAGATTGTTTTTTCTGTAAGTTGTTTAAATTAATTCATTTGTGCGTATTTGAAACTATAAGTCAACTATAAGTTGATTGGTGACTTTTGCTTGATTCGTCTATTGCAAACTTCTGGGAGTCGCAACAGACATAAGTCACTAAAATAAATGGAGTTACCGAGAATTCAACTCTTCGCAGCTATCAACAACTATTAACAGTTCAGGCTCGCATCAGGAAGCTCCCCGTCTCTGTAAGTATCTATTTTCCAGTCTATTAAGAAATTTAGGCATCTGTCAGGCTATAAGCAAACTTCAAGTAAACTGTAAGTTCTGCTCGCTCGCTCGTTCCCAAGCTCTGCTTGGGAATGCAGTCCCCGAAGCTCCGCTTCGAAAGGCGGCTTTTAGCATCTTTTAGCAAAACGAACCATTTTCATTGCCTCTCGGATGAGGCAACCACATAAGACACTGTAAATAAACGCGTTAAGCACACTACAATCTTTTGGCAATCTTTTAGCGGCACGGATGACGCCATGGGCCGATACACCCTATTGGAAACTTTTAAATGACTTTGCTCAGAGAACTCATTGACATCCCCGAATATGTGGATCGCGGCGCTTTTGTGCTGAAGCTGTCCGAGGGCGTGACGGATCCGGAGGCCACGCTGAAGAGCTATGTGGTGACGGAGCAGCTCGTGAAGTGCTTCGACGACGCGCTGAACTTTGTGAAGGCGGCGGTGACGGGGCGCACGAGCAAGGCGACGTATCTGCATGGGAGCTTCGGCAGCGGTAAGAGCCATTTCATGGCGGTGCTGAATCTGATCCTCCAGGGCAACGCGACGGCGCGGAGCATCCCCGAGCTGGCCAGCGTCATCGCGCGGCACAATGAGTGGACCCAGGGGAAGAAATTCCTGCTGGTGCCGTACCACATGATCGGCGCGCGTGATCTGGAGTCGGGGGTGTTGGGGGGCTATGCGGATTTCGTCCGTCGGATGCATCCGGACGCGCCGGTGCCGGGGATCTACCGGGCCGAGGGTCTGTTTCAGGATGCCACCAAGTTGCGCGAGGCGATGGAGGACCATGCCTTTTTCGCGCGGCTGAACGAGCAGGAAGGGAGCGGCGGCTGGGGCGAACTGGGCGAGGGCTGGGATGCGACGCGCTATGACGCGGCGGTGAACGCGGCCCCGGGCAGCGAAGGCCGCCAGCGGCTGGTGGGCGCGCTGGTGCGGTCCTTCTTCAGCAACTACCACCTGAACACGGATCACGGCGAGGCCTATCTGCCGCTGGATCAGGGGCTGTCGATTGTCAGCCAACACGCCAAGGCGCTGGGCTACGATGCCGTCATCCTCTTCCTCGATGAATTGATCCTCTGGCTGGCGAGCCATGCGACGGATCTGGGTTTCGTCCACCAGGAATGCCAGAAGGTGGCGAAGCTCGTGGAGGCGCAGCACGCAGAGCGTCCGATTCCGATTGTGAGCTTTGTGGCGCGGCAGCGCGATCTGCGGGACCTCATCGGCGATGCGGTGCCCGGCGCGGAACGCCTGAACTTCAGCGATGCCCTGGGCTGGCAGGAGGGCCGCTTCCACACGATCACGCTGGAAGACCGCAACCTGCCCGCCATCGCGGAGAAGCGCGTGCTCCGCACGCACAGCGACGCGGCGCGAACCGAGCTGGACGCGGCCTTCGAGCAGTCAGTGAAGATCCGCGAGCAGGTGATGAATACCCTCCTGACCAGCGCGGGCGACAAGGCCATGTTTCGCAAGGTTTATCCTTTCAGTCCGGCGCTGGTGCAGACGCTGGTGGCGGTGTCGAGTGTGTTGCAGCGGGAGCGCACGGCCCTGAAAGTGATGCTGCAATTGCTCGTGCAACAGCGCGACACCTTGCAGGTGGGCGATATCGTGCCGGTGGGCGATCTTTTCGATGTGGTAGCCCACGGGGACGAGGCCTTCAGCCAGGAGATGGCGCTGCACTTCGACAATGCCAAGCGCCTCTATCACCAGAAGCTGCTACCCCAACTGGAGGCGAAACACGGCCGCATGGAGAATCTGGAGGCGCTGCCCGCCGATGATCCGCGCCGGATCGCCTTCCGCAATGACGATCGCCTGATGAAGACCCTGCTGCTCGCGGCCCTCGTGCCCCAGGTGGAGTCGCTGCGCGCATTGACGCCGGACAAGCTCGCCGCGTTGAACCATGGCACCATCCGCTCCCCCATTCCGGGCCGGGAGGGCCAGGAAGTGCTGAGCCGCTGCCGGACCTGGGCGGCCTCGGTCGGCGAATTGCGCATCGGCGACGAGCACAACCAGACCATCACCCTGCAATTGAGCGGGGTGGATACCGAGACGATTATCGAGCAGGCCCGGAAGGAGGACAACCAGGGCAACCGGATCCGCCTCATTCGGACGATGCTTTTCGATGCACTCAGCATTGAGGACGGCGGCGAATTGCTGCTGGAACACGAGATCCTCTGGCGGAACACGCGACGCAAGTGCGAGGTACTGTTTCGAAACATTCGCGAGCTGCCCGCTTCGTCGCTGGAGAATTCGGGCGTGGAATGGCGGCTGGTGATCGACTGGCCCTTTGACGAGCAGGGCTTTGGACCGCGAGATGATCTGGCCAAATTGAGCGATTTTCGCGGCAAGATTGCCTCCGGCGCAAGAACGCTCTGCTGGATGCCCGCCTTTTTCAGTCAGGAGGCGATGCGCGATCTGGGGATGCTGGTCATCCTGCAGCACGTGCTGGCCGGGGAGCGCTTCGGGCAATATGCGAACCATCTTTCGCCCCAGGATCGGCAGTCGGCCAAATCGCTGCTGGAAAACCAGCGCAGCGTGCTGACCAACCGGGTGAAGAACCACCTGGAGGCGGCCTATGGCCTCTCCGCCGTGGAGAAGGGCTCGCTCGACACCAGCCACGATCTGGAGATACACGAGCGCTTCATTTCGCTCTGGCCCGGCTTCGATCTCCAGCCGCCGGTCGGCGGCACCCTGGGCGCGGCGATGACGCACCTGCTCAGCCAGGCCCTGACCTACGATTACCCCGGCGCGCCGGAATTCGAGGCGGAGGCGAAATCGGCGAACCTGCGCAAGGTGTACGAGGACGTCCAACGGGCGGCCCGGGCCACCGACGGCCGCGTGCTGGTGGAGCAGCCCCGCCGAGCGCTGTTGCGCCAGATCGCGAATCCGCTGCGCCTCGGCGAGATGGGCTACGACGCGACCCACTTCGTGCTCGGCCAGCATTGGAAGACCCACTTCACGCGGAAGGCGTCGGAGTCGGGCGGCGAGATCACGGTGGCGAAGCTGCGCGGCTGGATCGATGAGCCCAGGGCCATGGGACTGCCGAAGGAAGTTCAGAATCTCCTGATCCTGACCTATGCCGAGCAGACGAACCGCAGTTTCTTCCTGCACAGTGGTCCTTATGGCGTGACCCTGACGGACATTCCCGATTTATGCGAGCTTCGGGAGCAGCGCCTGCCCAGCGAGGAAAGCTGGAGCACGGCGGTGCATCGAGCGGGCGCCCTTTTCGGCCTCGCACCGTCGCCCCTGCTGAATGCGCTGAACTTGCAGACGCTGGTCAAGGGCGTCAAGGAAAGAACCGCCACCGCCCTGCCCCACTGCCGGGCCTATCAGGAGGAACTTCTGGCACGGCTCCGTGCACTCGGCCTTTCGGTGGACGATGCTGACCGCGCGAAGACGGCGGCAGCCACGGTGGGGCTCCTCAGTCGCCTGCAGGATGGCCAGGAGGATGCCATAGTCGGGCTGATCGCTTCGGCCCAGGTGGCCACGAGCGAGCAGGCCATGGGCGAGAGCCTCGCCAAGGCGGCGGCGTTGCGAGAATGTCTGAAAGCGACCAATTGGGACCTGCTGGACGCGGTCGGGAAACTGGACGGCGCACGCGCGGCCCAGGGGGCGGAGATCCTGGCTGCGGTACGCGAGGCCCTGGCCCACGATGAACACGTGCAGGCGATTGCGCCGCGCCTGGCCGAGTTGCAGTCCCGCGCGACACGACTGCTCACCCAGCCGATCGCGCCTCCGGAGCCGCCGCCGACTGAGGATGAGCCCGTGGTGCCGCCCGTGCCCCAGCCCGCTCCCAAGAAGGGAAAGCGCGTGGTGCGGAAGGAGCAGAAGGAAAATCTCAGCATGAGCGACACCGCCGCGCTGCTCAATGAATTGTCCAGTAGTCTTGCGCCCAACGAGCAGATACGCCTGAACGTGGCGTGGGTCGTTGAAGCCGAAGAGGATGAAATCTGACCGTGCTTGCACCTACCTACGCACAGATTCGCGCCCAGGCGGCTTCCATCGCCACGAAAGATCCCAAGGCGCGCGTGATCGGCATTCACAGCCTTGGGCGATGGACCGACGATCCCGCGCGGCATGAGGGCGGTGAATTGTTGCGCATTGTCCAGTGCGATTCGCCCCTGGCCATGCGCCAGGCCCTGCTCGCCATGACCGCGGATGAGAGCAAGATCGTGCTGATTACACCGCTGGAAAACAACGCGGTGCCCGACGATGTGCGCCTTCGCTTGGCACGGCGCAAGTTGCACGCGATCGACGTGTGGCAAGTCGTCCGCGCGTTGTTCCGGGCGTCCACGGTGGACCCGCGCGTGGTTGGTTATACTTGGATGGCGGAGCAGCTCCTGGCCTTGTCGGCTTCGGGCGACTGCCCCGCCGCGCCCGGGGGTTATCTAGATCTGGAGACGGCTTGGGCCTTCCTCCTCCGGCACGCCCTCGGGTTGGACGCGGGACAGTCCGATCTCGTGGGCCTGCTCGCCTGGAGCATGGACCCTGAAAATGTATTGCGATTAAAGCGGCTGGCGCCGGATTTTCGCGCGGCCGCCATCGAATGGGTCGTCCAGCGCGCGGGCACGGCGGCGACCTGCATCTTCCGGTGCCTTATGGAGGGGAACCAGCCGGACGCCATCGCGGTGGGTCTGGCGGCGCAGGTCGTTGCCCATCCGAAAGCAAAGGGGAAACTGGACAAGGCGATTGGCAGGCTTGAAGCGGGTTATCTCGGCGGCATGACGCTGGGTCAGGCGGAGGCGGCGCGCTGGGGCGCGGCCGCGGTGGAGCTGGTTCGCAATTGCGCGGTCGAAGATTCGGCGTTGCGCAAGTCCGATGCGTTGCTGAAAGAGCTGCAAGCGGAGGCTTTCGCGTGGCTTAGCGATGTTTCCCTGCTGGGATTCGATCAGCGCATGGCCCGATTTGGCGATGCGCTGCGCGATGCCATTGGAAGTGGCGTTACCGCAGGTATCGAGGCGGCCCTGGCAAGTCTGCGGGAACACCATGCGGCGGATCGCGAAAAGCGGCGCGTGGTGGCGACGGAAATGGCCCTGCGCCTGGTCCGCTGGCTTGAATTTCATAGACGCAGTCCCTCCTCCCCCGCCGGATCTTTTTCCCAGGCCGTTGAACAGTATTGGGCCGAAGACAGCTTTGTCGATTTCGCGCGGCTGACGATCCGCAATGGGGACGCCGTCGCGGCGCTCTCGGAGCGCTACAGCGATCTCTTCCGCGAGGTGACCCGACTTCAGGAAGCAAAGGCCGAGCACTTCGCGCGCTTGTTGAAAGACTGGACCGCCGCCGGTTCCTCCTCCACGGATGTGGTGCCGGTAGAAAACGTACTGGAGCGCATCGTAGCGCCCCTGGCGGCGCGCGTACCCGTGCTGGTCATTGTGTTGGATGGCATGAGCCTGGCCGTGTATTGGCAGCTTCTCCGGGATATCCGCGCGCGGGGCTGGTTCGCCATGTGCCCGGAGGGCGCAACCCGGCAGCCTCCCGCGATTGCCACGATTCCATCGGTAACGGAATTCTCCCGGACCAGCCTGCTCTGTGGCCGACGCTGTAATGGGGACGCTTCCGTCGAGAAAGTGGGATTCACGACCCATGTCGGCTTGTTGCAGGCCTCCAAAGCGGGAAAGCCCCCTGTCATTTTTCACAAGGCGACGTTGCAGGAGGAGAACGACATCAGCCTTTCCAGCCCGATTCGCGCGGAAATAGCCAACCTGGACCGCCGGGTGGTGGGTGTGGTCGTGAATGCCATCGACGACCACTTGCTGAAGGGCGACCAGCTCAACATTGGCTGGGGCCTCGATACGATTCGGGTATTGGGGCCTTTGCTCTATGAGGCAATGTGCGCCCGCAGAACCGTTATCCTTTTGAGCGACCACGGGCATGTTGTGGAGACATCGACTCGCTTTGGCGCTGCGGAGGGTGGAGAGCGCTGGCGGACTTCCGACGGGCGACTGGAGCCGGGCGAGATTGTGCTGACGGGTAATCGGGTGGTCACGGGCGACGGAAGCGTCACCGTGCCCTGGACGGAAAGCCTTCGCTATGCCATGAAGAAGAACGGCTACCACGGCGGCGTCAACCCTCAGGAGATGATCGCGCCCATTGCCCTCCTCTCCCCCACGACCGAATTTCCTGCGGGCTGGGTCGAATCGCAGGCCATCCCGCCCGCATGGTGGGACGAGACGACCGTCGTTGTGCCGACTGTTGCACAACCCGCAGCACCCAAAAAAGCGATGCCGGAGTCGTTGCTGGACTGGCGCGAAGATGAGCCATCCGCTGAAATTGAGGAGGTCCGTGCGGCGCACCCGGCCTGGATCGGGAGCCTGTTCGCCTCGGAAGTCTTTGCGGAGCAAAAACGGCTCCAGGGACGCCGGTATCCCAAAGATGAAGATACATTGATCCGTCTGGTTTCCGCGCTCGACCGCAACGGCGGCAAGATGACCGAGACCGCTATCGCGCGGGTACTTGAATATCCTCCCTTGCGATTGCGCGGCCTCTTGGCCATAGCCCAGGGGGTGCTGAACGTGGATGGGTACCGTGTGCTTGGCCGCGATGAGGATTCCGACACGGTGGAACTGAATGTGGAGCTCTTGAAGCGCCAGTTCGGGCTGGAGTAGGAACACATGACTATCAGCTACGAGCGTCGCCAGAGCATTGTGGAGGCCCTGCGCCGAGGAACCGTGCCTCAGAGCAGCCTGGACGCCTTTGCGGTGGGCCTGGAGCGATTCGAACCCGCCCTGGACGAAGAACTGCAACGCGTCCGCGCAGGTGGCAGTTGCTTCAAGGCGATACGGGGAGAATATGGTTGCGGAAAGACCTTTTTTGCGCGCTGGATGTGTGATCGCGCGCGGAAGATGGGTTTCGCGACGGCAGAGGTACAGATATCCGAGACCGAGACGCCGCTGAACAAACTGGAGACAGTGTACCGTAGGCTGATCGAGCAACTTTCGACCACGGACGCCAAGAGCGGGGCGCTGCGCGGCATTGTGGATAGCTGGTTCTTCACGCTGGAGGAAGATGTCCTCCTTGAAGGCAACGTGGCGCAGGATGACGAGGCGCAATTGCTGGAACGCACCAATTTGCTGGTGGAACAGCGACTCCGCAAGGTCAGCGAGAATGCTCCAATGTTCAGCCCGGCACTGCGGGGCTATCGGGCGGCCATGGCGGCGGGCGATGGGGCAACAGCCGACTCGTTGCTCGCGTGGATCGGTGGTCAGCCGAATGTGGCGGCGGCGGCAAAACGCTTCGCAGGCGTCAAGGGGGATCTTGACCATTTTGGGGCGCTGGGATTTCTTCAAGGCATCCTTGCCGTGATTCGCGATTCCGGGCAAGCCGGCCTGCTCCTGGTGCTGGATGAAGTCGAGACGGTCCAACGCATGCGCGGGGATGTACGGGACAAGAGCCTGAACGCATTGCGTCAGTTCATTGATGAGATAGACGCCGGACGCTTTCCAGGCTTGTATGTCCTCATCACAGGGACAAGGGCATTCTTTGAGGGGGCGCAGGGGGTAGCCCGCCTGGAGCCCCTGGCGCAGCGCCTGCACACCGACTTTGCAACGGAGCCACGCTTCGACAACCCACGGGCGATACAAGTGCGACTACCAGCATTTGACCTGGAACGTCTGCTGCTCGTCGGAAGCCGCATCCGTGATATTTACGAAGAACACTCAAAGTCACCCGAGCGCATCGCATTGCATTGCGACGACAAGTACATCGGCGAGCTTGCTACACGCGTTACGGGTAAATTAGGCGGAAAGATCGGCGTTGCACCGCGAATTTTCTTGAAGAAGCTGGTCGCCGACGTGTTGGACCGAATCGATCAATTTCCCGAATTCGACCCACGTGTCCACTACGAGTTGACCATGTCGGACGTTGAACTGACCCCCGCTGAGCGCCTGGCGGCATCGGCGATGTCCGTGGACGATATCGAGTTAGACGTGTGAGTCACTTTGAGCTACTGCATCCAGCGCTCCAGCACCACATCGTAAACAGCCTGGGCTGGAAGGAACTGCGACCTTTTCAGGATGCGGCGCTGCCCCATGTTCTTCGGGGGGAGCACGCGATCATCCTGGCCCCGACTGCTGGGGGAAAGACCGAATCCGCTCTCTTCCCCGTATTGTCGAGAATGCTCACCGAGTCGTGGACGGGGCTGAGCGTCTTGTATATCTGCCCGATCCGGGCGCTCATTAACGACCTGAATATACGGCTGGAGCGCTACCTCGATTTGGTCGGGCGCAGAGTTGGGCATTGGCACGGCGATGTTCAGACCGGCGCTCGAACGAAGATGCTCCGAGATAATCCCGACCTCCTACTAACCACGCCCGAATCGCTTGAAGGGATGTTAACATCCACCCGCGTGGATTCCCGCGAGCTTTTCTCTAATTTGAAAGTCGTGATCGTAGACGAAGTCCATGCCTTTGCCGGGGACGACCGCGGCTGGCATCTTCTCTCGGTGTTGTCCAGAATCCAGCGACTGTCGAACCTCGAATTCCAACGTGTGGGTCTTTCCGCCACCGTCGGGAATCCTGAAGATCTGCTGGAATGGCTCGTCAGCGGAGGGAGTGCGCCCCGGCGCGTCCTTTACCCTCCCCCTTCGGTGCAGACCCATGCCGATGTGCAACTGGATTACGTGGGGTCATTGGAAAACGCGGCGAGTGTCATTTCTCGATTGCACCGAGGGGAAAAGCGCCTGGTGTTTGTTGACAGTCGTGCACGTGCGGAAAAGATAGCTTCCGCCCTGGCCAGCACGGGAACGAAGACCTTCATCACGCATAGCTCGCTCAGTCCAGAACATCGCCGAGACGCGGAAGCGTCTTTCCTCGCCGGACAGGACTGCGTCATTGTGGCAACGAGCGTCCTCGAGCTCGGTGTTGATATCGGTGATCTTGATCGTGTGATACAGATCGATTCACCATCATCCGTTGCATCGTTCATGCAACGTATGGGAAGGACCGGTCGACGGCAGGGAACCCGCCGCAATTGTCTCTTCCTGACGACCAATGAAGATGCCTTGATGCAGGCGGCCTCGATTATCGCCCTCTTCGAGGAGGGATACGTGGAGCAGGTGAACCCGCCAACGGCCCCGTATCACATTCTGGCGCAGCAATTGATGGCGCTCGCGTTGCAGGAGCGCGGTATCGGGATCACCGATTGGTTTGAGTGGGTAAAGTCGGTTCCTGCATTCTCCCAGACCCCGCTGAACGTCCGATCTCAGATCCTGGAATGGATGCTTGAAAAGGACATTCTGACCGAAGATGGTGGGGTTCTCTGGTTTGGGAGACACGGTGAGCAAAGCTTCGGACGGAAAAACTTTCGCGATCTACTCTCCGTGTTCACGTCGGCACCCGTCTTTCTTGCCACACACGGCAAGCAGGAGCTGGGCTATATCGATGAACGTACCTTATATACAGGCGGCACCGATGGGCTCAGTTCACTGCTGCTCGCTGGGCAAATCTGGTCCATTGTAAGCATTGACTGGAAAAGTCGACGTGTTTATGTGCAACCCGCGACGGATGCGGGGACCTCCCCGTGGCGTGGACAACCGGTGTTGCTCAGTTTTGATCTTTGCCAGGCCCTGAAGCGCATATACCAATTCCAAGACGAGTCCAATTGCTGGTCGCGACGCGCCTGTGAAAGGATTCAGAACATTCGCGATTCGATGCCCTATTTGACCGTTGGACGCGGCACCTGCCTGGTTCGCTCAATGTCCGGTTTGGTCTGGTGGACATTCGCGGGGGGGCGTGCCAATCAGATGATCGGGGCTTTCCTCGCGGAAAAGATATCCTCGCCAGTTTCCTCGGACAGCTTCGCCATTCACATCGCTGCGCCGATGGAGCAAGCCAGTCTTTTATCTTTCATCGACCGACTGAAGCCAGAAGAGATCCTTCAGCATAGCATGGATTTCCCCGACAAGGTCATGGCGGGCCTGAAATTTTCGGACGCCTTGCCTACAGCGTTAGGACGCTTCGTTCTCAACGCTCGTTTGACCGATGTGTCTGCCGTTGAAAAAACTCTAGACGCACAGATGCACATCACTGACATGGCTTAAACTCTACGGATTTTCCCTCTCCCCACCGTCCCGCCTCCTGGGTCGGTGGTTTTCTTTTGGCGCGGATCCTGACTGCGCTCACCCCTGGGGCCGTCAAGGTTGTGCTTCGCCTCCACCTTGACCGCCGGGTTCGCTTCGTCGGCCGTCTCCGCGAAGAAAACAACCTAAACCCCCAGGAGGCGGACATGAATACGGAGAAAACAGATCAGGTAAAGCAACTCATCGATCAGGGCCTGAAATCCCTTGTCGAGAACCTCGAAAGCGGCAAGAGCGATCAGCTCGTGGCCTATCTCGCGGCTATGGCGCGGTTTCACCGTTACAGCTTTCGGAATATCCTACTGATTCACTCGCAATTCCCCGACGCGACGCGGGTCAGTGGATTCCGGGCCTGGAAGAAGCTGGGACGTTTCGTCAAGAAGGGCGAGCAGGGGATCACGATCATTGCACCGATGGTCTTTCGCGATTCGAGTGACACCGCGCTACAGGATGACCCACCTCGCATCCGATTCCGTGCGGCGTATGTGTTCGATGTCTCCCAGACCGATGGCGAGCCGCTCCCCTGCCCTGCGGAAGCCAGTGGCGATCCACTTGAACACACCGAGCGGTTGAAAGCCTTCATCGCAAGCCAGGGCATCGTGTTGGAGTATTCCGACGAACTGGGTAACGCCGAAGGCGCTTCCTCCGGCGGCAAAATCCGCATACGCCCGGAGCTGAGTCCTGCAGCGGAGTTCTCCGTACTGGTCCATGAACTCGCCCATGAGTTACTCCACTGGACGGATCAGGGCCTGATCGGCACCTGCAAGTCCCGCGAACTGGAAGCCGAAGCGGTGGCCTTTATCGTCTCCAGCGCGATCGGACTCGAATGCAGCACCGCGTCGAGCGACTACATCCAACTATACAACGGCACCGTCGAAACCCTGGAGGCCTCCCTCGATGGCATACGCAAAGCTGCCTCAGAAATCATCACGGCATTGACACCTGCGGAGGAATAGCCTCCCCCTCGGGCGCCCGATTCGGATCACGGGCGTCCACTTCAAAGGGCCGCACGATCCGACGACGCAATGGCAGCGCCTCCACGGGGATGGTTTGTCGCCCATGCTCTTTACGGATCGCGTTGATCCGGCGCAGCAGCATCAGATATTGCCGGCGCACCGGGGCATAGGGTTCATAAGGCAGGTGGTAAAGTTCGCTGACGAGTCGCGTCGTGGAAAGTCGGTTGCAGCGCTCCGAATAGTGGGCCATCAATTCGGCGTAGGCATCGCGATCAATGCGTACGTGACTGTGGAGCCGTCCGTCGGGACCCTTTCTTACGCTGATGGAATATCCGCCAATCCGGATCGGCACCTTGCGGGCATCGCGAATGGTCGGACCTTCCTCTTCGAAGAAGGGATGCACGCCCTTCGTGGCCATGAGCAGAAAGATGGAACCGAGGCGGATGTATTGAAGGTTGGCATGTCCTCCGCGCTTCCTTCGGGCACGTTGCCATTTGGACAAGGCCGCGCCGTACTTCGCGATCAGCTTCGCGTCGATGGCCTCCGGATTCTTACCCTCGGGCACGAAGCCCTGACAATAGAACCAATAGCCATGGGGCAAATAGGCCGTGGCCACCTGTTGAACGAAACCCGCAAGGCTGGTGGCAACACATCGGTACAACATTAATCGCGCCCCCTTTGGCAAAGTCCCCCGAATGAAGGGGCGGGATTGTTTGGTGAAGGCACAATCCCGCAAAGCCTTAATCGTCCCTTGCGGCGCCTGCTTCCGCCATGGCGAATTGCCATGATGCAGAAGCGCCCGTGTCGCGGTCTCGATATGCGTTACAGCTCATCAGACAGAACCCGCGACACGAGCGCCTCACGGGGTTCTTTAGCACGATCCGCGGTAAAGGGCAAACGCCCGATAACATCCGCGGCGCATGCCCGGCATCCGGTGTACCTCCCGCACGTGCGGAAAGCCCCGGCGTCCGCTCATTCGGCACGGCGCACTTACTTCCGTAAGTTCCCCGTGCCCAATTCATACCCGTTGCGCACTCAAATCCTCTGCTTACATAACCTCCTTTCCCGCATTGCTGCGATCATCCCATGCACACGCCGCACCCGATCCATCTCCCGATGAAAGCAGTGCGGCCGGTCGTGTCCCTGCCAGGGGTAAAGGGGGACGGCCAGGCCAGCAATGGCTGACCGCCCCCCTGGCATCATTCAAATGGGTAAAAACCCGTCAGTCCTTTCGTCGTGGTATACGTGTCCCGGCACCACCCGGAAACACACCAAGGTGCGTGCGACTGCCTTGCCGCCTGCACCCTCGAAATCTTCGACTTCTACTCAGACCACACTCCCCCACTGAGGCTTTTCAATCACCTGGCTGAATGGGCCAGGCACCGGGTACCACCCCGGCCGCCTCAGCGGTTCCCGCGTTAGCATTGACCTTCAAATCACGCGTCACGTCGCTAGGGGGTGTTATCCCCCGTAACCGATGACCGTACACCGGGACTCCCGTCCCGATGCAGTTTCCGCCTCTCGCAGTTGCTGCAAGGGGCGATTTCAGGGGGCAGAAGTAAGAAGCTCCCCCTTACCCGCCGATCATGGCCCTTCGCGGTTCGGCACCGTCTCGCGTAATTCTTACTGGCAAGGGCTTTCGCCCCTCTCATGGTTGAGCTCTTCGCCGTCGGCTTTTTCTCACCGAACGCCGGGCCCCTTCCGGGACCCGAGTCCGCCTGTCACCAGGACGGACACTCCCCACGCCAGCGCAGGTTGAACGGACCTGGGGCTTGCACCCTGTAGTCACGAACCCCCTGGGCGGATTTGCCGCGCAACTTCGGACGTCCGAAGTTGGCCGCGCACCGTCTTAGATCAACACAGCCCCGATGGCCCAGTCGTTGCCAACTGTTCCACCGGGGCATGTCCGCGTCGCCCTGCTTCAAGGCAATCGCTATTGGATAGAATGCTGGGATTACTCTCCTGACCTGTCCGCTGGACAAGTCAGGAGGATTACGCCAGCAAGCCTCCATCGAACCGGACAAGCGCGTCTCCACGCATCCAGCTCTACGGGTCTGGCAATGGCGGGTGGTTAAGTCCGCCCCCTTAGCCCGATTGGTGAGATCGGGTTTACCGGGTTGCCAGCCCACTTGAATGATGCCGCCACGCCGTTGAGCGCATCGACAAGGGTCAGTATAGCAACGCGGCTGCGGATTGAATAGAGAAACTTTTCGGCGGGATACAGGGAAAAATCGGTGAACATCGCCTAACGATCAATCAAAATTAGATTTCCAAGGTCGATTGACAACTTGTAGCCTTTCGGCTACACTTGAGTTGTGATGGAGATTCGCAAGACAGACCTTTTCGCTGCCTGGCTTGATGCGCTGAGGGACATTCATGCCCGTGCCCGCGTTCAGGCACGTATTGAGCGCATGGCTACCGGCAATTTCGGAGACATGAAGTCGGTTGGTGAAGGCATTTCCGAACTGCGAATCGACTACGGCCCTGGATTTCGCATTTATTTCACGAAACGAGGGTCGCAACTCATAATTCTTTTGGTCGGCGGAGACAAGAGCAGCCAGCGCCGAGACATTCAAACCGCGCAACGTCTGGCGCGCGATCTGTTGGAGTAAGACCATGGTCAAGACCCAAACCACCCGATATGACGTCGCCGAGCACCTCCGCACCCCCGAAGAGATGGCAGCCTATCTGGAGGCGTGCCTCGAAGAGGCCCCCGGTGACGCCGCCTTCATTGCCAAGG
>JBHEKR010000413.1:0-8333 GCA_041859365.1 Candidatus Hydrogenedentales bacterium | reverse complement strand
GATCTGGAGCGGGCGCTGGGCCAGCATGAGCTGGTGTCGCGGCTGCTGGTGGACGCGAGCCTCCTCTCGCAGGGCAAGCTGGACACGGCAACGATCCTGGAGAGCTTCAATTATGGCGATCCCCAGGAAAAGCTGCGTGTGCGGATGGTGCCGGATGCGAATGAGGACCGGGAACATTACCTGGCCACGCAATCGCTTAGCTCGGTGGACGATGCGCGGGTGGTGGTGGACTTGCAGGAGGAGGGTTATCGGGCGCTGTTCTTCTGGTTTGATCGGGTGGTCTCGGTCTATGAACGGTTGACCTCGGTGTTTGAATCGCAGCAACAGGAAGCCCCGGCGCAGGACGAAGGGCTGGACCTCTTTGCATGGTCCGTGGTGGATTCCGCCCGGCCCGATGCCTGTGCGGATGTATTGGCCCATGCCTGCACCCACGGCTTCGGCATATTGTGCGGCGACATGACGCAGTACCAGATTGCGCGGCTGCTCTTCACCATGCACCTGATCAAATGCTACGCCGAACGGAACCACGCCGTGGAGCGCTTCCCCAGCTTCGAGGCGATCTTCGAAGAACGCCCGGCGGTCATGCGCGCCGACCAGGTGCTGAGCAAACGCGGCGGCAATCGGATGCAGGCGCCGCGGGTGGAATAGGGGCTATCCCCGACAAGTCATTTTGTCGTGCGTGGTGATTCATTCGATTGCCACTCAGTTCGGCTCGCTTTCGGCGGCCTCTGTCTCGGTATCGGGCTCGACAGGCAGTAGCTGGATCTCCATTGGCTCCGAGGAGTCGCTGTCTCTAACTACTTCCCCCGCGCCAGCGTCGCGGTGGAACGCACTGAGGTGCAGGCCCCGGTCGGCCTCGGGGGCACCGATCTCAAATTGCCCCTCCGGACCGGAACGAGCCGCCGCGAAATCCGTCAGGTTGCCCGCGCCTTGGGGCAAGCGGCCCAGGAAGATGGCCGCCCCCACGACGGGTTGTCCCGCCTGGTCGATAACGCGTCCCCGAATCGAGACTTGCGCCTCAAGCACGATCACCACGTCTTCACCGGCACTTTCGGGCGTGACAGAGCCGACATTGGTCCTCCCCATGGCATAGCCGGGGGCCCGGGCGACCACATCGTAGCGCCCTTCATCCACCACGAGGCTGAAGGTGCCCTCGGGATTTGAAACGTGCTTGAAAGGGGCGAGAAAGAGATCCGCCGATTCGACGGTTGCGCCTGCGGGGATCGCCGCTACTTCAAAATCAGTGATCGAAACGTTCTCTCTGGAAACCACGGTTCCGCTGATGCTCAAACGGCTGGGCAGCACGATGGAAACATCCTTGCTCCCCGAGGCGATATCGTCGACCGCGACATCGGAATAGCCGGGTGCGGACGCGGTGATGCGGAACAACCCCTCGGAAAGCCCCTGGAAGCGGAATGTGCCATCGACTGCCGTACTTCCCATGGATTGAGCCAGACTACTTTGCCCCTCCAAGCGCTCCAGACGCAGGTTGGCGGCGAGGGGCGCGCCTGATTCATCCGTGACTCGCCCGGAGATTTCGAGAGACGCCTCTTCGTCGAAGACGAGCCGCAGATTGCGAACCTGCTGGCCGGGTTTGATGGTCAAGCGGAATAGCTCCCGCCCGACGCCGTTCGCCGTGCTGGCACCGATCTTGTAGTCGCCAGCGGCCACATTGGCAAAGAGGAAGCGCCCTTCGACGTCGGTAGCGGAGCGATTTGTGGTCCGGTGGCTTTCTTCATCCGCCAGTGCGAGCGACACCCGACCGTGAAATGGCTGGCTTCGCCGATCCACCACCACGCCGGCGATCAGGCCGTCGGTGGCGTGCTCAAGAACGAGTTCCACACCCAGAAGCCCCATTGGGGGTATTTCGAATTGGTACTCCGGCGAGCGAGCACTCGTGGTGCTGGCCAAAACCCGGATACTCTCGCCCCCTTTCAGTCGGCCCAGGGTGAAGGCGCCGTCCTTACCGGTGGTCTGCTGATCCTGCCAGCCTCTTACCATTCCGTTCACGAAAGCGCCCCCGACCGCATTGCCTTCGGTGTCTACGACATGGCCGGACACTACAATGCCCCGCGACAACACGATGGCCATGTCCTCCAAGGTCTCGCCAGGAGCGATGGTCACCTTGACGGCGCTCTGGGCACGTCCGAATCGGGAGTAGCCGGGGGCCTCGTGGGGGAAGAGTTCGTAGGCCCCGGGGTTGAGCCCGACCACTTCAAAGCGGCCCTCGGCATCGGAGGGTTGAGCGATCTGGCTGAGGCGATTGCTTCCATCGAATGAAGCTTTCACCGTGACCCCTGCTATGCCGATACCGCTGTCCCCGTCGGTCACACGCCCGCGCACCACACCGCCGGGGACCAGTTCGAGCACAATGCCCTCCGTCGGCTTATTCGCCACCGCAATTTGGAACGGGGCGTCTTTCACGATCTGCGCCGCCTTCGCTCCACGGATCTCATAGTTGCCGGGACCTACGGCGTCAAAGATGAAACCGCCGTGCTCATCCGACGTCACCGTCAGTTCAGGTGCGTCGATGCCCAAGGTGGTGAGCGTCACCTTTACATCCGCCGCGGGCGCGGCCCCTTCAACCGTCCGACCGGACACGGGCACACCCCGCTCCAGTTGTATAAGCGCATCCTGCGTACCGGTGGGGATTGAAGCGGAGATGGTCGGCGCGAAACCGTGGGCACGAGCCTGCAGCAACCAAGTGCCTGCTTCAAGCCAGGGCAGGGCAAAGTTGCCCTCGTCGTCCGCAAGCGTTGTGTCCGCCAGCAAAGCTGACGCTTGTCGCTCCTGGCCATCCTGGAGCAAGGGGTAGATCGTCGCGCGGGCCACACCCGCACCAGCCGGGTCCACGACGCGCCCGGAGATTCCCTCGGGATCTTGAAGGGTGAGCAGGATATCCGCCGCCGGACTCTCGCGGCTGAGCCTGCAGGAAGCCCGGGCGATTCGCCCAGCCGCTTCGGCCTGCACGGCGTAGAAACCAAATGGAATATTGTCGATGTAGAATTTGCCCTGTTCATCCGCCACTGCGAGCACGACCGGGGACAAGTCTTCGTCCCCATATTCGCCCGCGTTTGGGGGAAGGAGTTGTCCCGAAATCTCAAACCCTGAGCCGGGTGAACCGTCCATGGTAAACAGGCGACCGCCAATGGCGCCTGGGTGAGTCTCGGCCGCAGCAGGCCCGGCGGACCGTCCCTCTGGCACCACTTTTGCGGGCGGTTCTTGGGGTGTTGGAGGGATCTCCGGTGACCGCCGTGCGCCTTCGGGTGTGGCCTCTGGAGCAATGATCCCGTCGCGCAATGCGATGACCATTGTGCCGATTAACGTCAGGGCCAGAAGGAATACCGTTAGGATCTTGCTGGATCGTTTCAAGTCCATCTCCCAGTCAGGCTCCCGCCCCGAGGCTGTGTAACAACAACGTATTCCAGAACAGCATCTCCGGCATCCACGTCTATGGAGTGATTCCCTGCGGAGAGGACGGAGAGGAAGTCGCCGCCCCACTTGGCGCGCTGTGCGCTCGCTGAATGACTTCCTTTCTCTCGCGTGGCAACTGATCGAATGGAATCCACTTCCCCTCAAAGAATCCCTTCATTACGCGATTGGCTGCGTTGTTTGAGTACTCGTACATGATCGTTTCTTCCCTATCGATATTCATGGCCTCTAAGGTAAACTTCTCCTCGATGTTGGGGTCGCCCAATCGGATCTCGTTCACTTGAATGGTCAGTGTGTCGTCGCTCCCGATAATCTTTCGGACACCAGATCTGGGAAACCACGCGCCGTCACCCACGGACTCAAACTGTGAGGTAACGACATAGAACGCCGTGCCGGTTGCGTCGTAAGTGCGAGATTCTGAAATGAGGAAGCCACTTTCGGAATCAAGAGTCGTTTCCGCTTGTAGCATGAAACTACCTTGTTTAAGGGGCACCTCGCTTATGATGGTGTATTGTTGTCCCCCGTTCGCTTCCGACACTGCAGGCGTCCACCGGGAATGAGAGGGATTTGCTCTCACATTCTCCTCAAAGGCTTGCCGAAGTGTATTGCTGGTGCTGAAACGGAACCCGAACTCCATAATATCGGGAGAGGGGTAGTTCTCCATCTGGTTCGCGACTGCCGGATAAAGTTTATCCCGATCACCAAAGGGGAATATGTAGAGTTCTTTCGCGGGCTTGCTGTACTGGGCCGCATAGCGCTCATTGATCATGAAAATTACGCTGCCGTCTCGGACCTCCCCCGTGTCCGTCCAAGTGTTCTTGAAGTCCTTATCCTGATGAAACGACCTGCCGTGCCGCCAATAGCGACTCTTACCTTCAACGACCATGGAGCCCCCGAATGTTTTCCCATTCCCGCCCGGGAGTGGTGGCACCAACAGGGTATTGCGCCAGGAGAAGTCCACAAAGAGCGGGCTTGACTCTATTTTTTGGACGGTGGCTTCGTTTTGCGTAATGAGGGTTTTAAGGAGCGCAGTATCTTCGGCGGATGGAGTGTCTGCCCCCGCGGAAAAACGGAAAGGTATGAGGATTTGTGTTAGCGCCACGCCAGCCGCGAAAAGCCGCCTGTCCATACTGCCAATCCCTTTTCGCGGCGACCCGCCGCGCTACTGCCTGATAGAGGCACCATAACATGAATCCATCTCTTTCGCAATACTGAAAAATAACGGACAAACGGATGCCATGCGGCAGGTTTGATTGGTACAGTGTGACTGCTTTCGAGGAGCGACCAGCGGTGATGCGCGCCGACCAAGTGCTGAGCAAGCGCGGCGGCAACCGGATGCAGGTACCGCGGGTGGAGTAGGTGCTTCGCGTGGGCTAGCGGATTCGGGCGGGAAGCCCGTCGGGAACAAGCAGTGAAGAACTTGACGCTACGCCACGCATAGCATCACTTCGACGACTCGATATTTCCATCGGCATCGGTCTTTACAATGGCCATGTCGGAATTCTCACGACCTACCCCGGTTTCGTCCAGTACACCGCCGTCGTATCCTGCGATGATGTAGCCTCCGTCTGTCGTGGCGTCGACGAAATTGGCCACGGGCGAACGATCTCTCCGTGTGTAGATGCGCGACCAGCTTTCGCGGCCGACGGTATCGGTCTTCAAGATGTACATGCCGGCGAAGGGCTCCTCGAGCAGGGGCGAAAAGGGTCCCTGATCGTATCCCCCAACCATGACGTAGCCGCCATTGCTGGCCTCGACCAGTGAATAGGCAGAGATAATTCCGGGATATTGGCTGATGAAGTCCGTCGCCGGGGCTTGGGTCCACAAGGGCTCCCCAGCGGTATTCGTCTTCACCAGCAGTATCGGTGACAAGGTGAGGTCAAAGGTCATGCCGAGCGCCAGGTAGTCGCCTTGCGATGTTTCAATCAAGTCGGGGAAATAATAGACGCGGTCGTCGAAATCGCTGCGCTCCCAGAGCAGGGTTCCATCCGGGTCTGTCTTGGCGAGGTAGCCGCGCGAACGATCGCCGCCATAGTTGGAACCTGCGAGAATTATGCTGCCATCGGAGGTAATCCGCAGTGAGGAGAGACTTGCTTCTTCAGCGCTCACTGCTTTCATCCAGAGCTGCTCTCCCTCGGAATTGATTTTGGAAAGATACATTCCGTCTACGGCGCGGGTACTGCTCATTCCGCCCACGATCAGGTCCCCTTCCGCCGTCACCGCGGCCGCACGAGGCGATTCTGTGCCGAAGGTCTTTTCCCACTGGACGGCTCCGCTGCCGTCCACGGATACCACCAGGACGCGCGATTCGAAGTCGTTCGGGTCCGGCAATCCGGTGGGAATGTTCGTTGTCCCTATGATCACGAAGCTCCCGTCGGGCGTGGGCAGCAGCGACGTGACGAAATCGCCGGACTCTCCTCCGAAGGTCCGTACCCACACCTGCCGACCGCTGGCGTCAATCTTGAGCAGCGCGATGTCGGTGGGTTCCGGGTAGGAGGGATCAGTTTCTCCCACGATGAGGTAGCCTCCGTCTGCGGTCTGTCGCACGGCCACGGCAAAGTCATCTTCTTCATTGCCATAGGTCCAGCGAATCTCCTGTGATGGGGGTGGATTGCATCCGGAAAGGGTATTCGCGGTGGCCGTCAACGCGCAGAGGAGCGCTCCTATCGCTGACCTCGCATTGATAAGGTCGGCCAGCAGTCGCGGGGCGAAAAAGGGCAGTATCCGCCGCTGAATTCGATTAGGAGAGCGTTGCCGCATTGTTGATACACCCCGCGCTTTAGAAGTTGCCGCTGTTGTTGATTCCTATCGCCACTCACGGGGCCGTCAATCATCCGGGGACTTAAGGCTGTCTGAGCGCGCGCCATCGGTTTCTTTATGGTATACGAACGTCTTCGCGCTGTCAATTGGTGCAAGAAATGGCGCAGACCCATGGGCCGCACCATTTACTTCAACTGCGTTCTACGCCGGGTACTGCTCGCCACACCCGGAATATTTCCAGCGGTGGCATGCCTTCCGTTTCATATCGCGTTACGCTTGCGCCACTTGCCTTGACGGCATTCTCGAAGGCGGCGGTATCGTCCCAGCGGTAGAAGACGGCCCAAACGGTCTCGCCAGCGGCGCTGCGCCGCTGCGCGACGGCCACCATCTCCTTGAAGCCGTAGAGCAGTTGCACGGGCACATCTTGATCCCGCAGGGCATATTCGGCGGCGTCGAAGTTGAAGGGTTTGAGTGCGATGACGGAACGGTGGGGGGATGGATCGGCGGCGACGACACGGGCGAGTTCGCCGTAGTCGGCGCGGAAGGGACGGGGCAGGGCGAGGTGTTGCCAGGCGAAGAGGAGGAGCATGAAGATGGCCACCTTGCGCTGGAGCAGGCCTGTGCGTGGGAGGGCGCTGAGGCCGATACCCGCGAGGAGGTGGAGGGTCAGGGCGGCGTAGACCACGTAGCGGCTGAAGAAACAGGGACGCCAATACCAGTTGAGGAGATAGAGCCCCAGCACGGGACCGATGAAGGCGATGAAAAGCATTGCGGCATCGGCCCGTGTCAGTGGCGGCGAGGGCGTGTCGCCCTGGCGCTTTTTAAAGGTAGTGAAGAGGGCATATCCGGCGAGGGCGGCCACCGTGGCTGCGATCAACAGGTCGGCGCTGAAGCCGATGGTCATCCAGGGGGCGGGGTTGATGTTGGAGAAGCGTCCCCCGGCGAACTGGAGGAAGGTGTTGGCGAGCTCGCGGGAGCCGGCGGGCATGTCGCGGTAGGCGGCGCTCTGTCCGGCGAAGTCATAGTCGAGGAAGGCGAGCCAGGCGAAGAGAGCGAGGGCCATGAGGCCGTGGGCGGTGAACCAGGGCAGGATGGTGCGGGGCTGCTTCCACCAGCCGAGGAGGAGGAAACCCTGGGCAAAGACGAAGACGACGGAGAAAGTGTGGGTCCAGATAAGGAGGGCGTTGCCTGCGGCGCAGAGGGCGAGGTAGCGGAGGCGCGGCTGTCGCAGGTATAGCGCCAAGCCGTGAAGCGAGGCGAGGGCGAAGACGTTCATGAGGGCGTAGAAGCGGACTTCCTGTCCGTAGTACACCTGAAAGAGGGACAGGCTGAAAAGGGCGGCGGCCCAGAGCGCGGCCGAATTTCCGGCGATGAGTCGACCGAGGGCAAAGACTTGGAGGGTGGCGACGATGGAGAGGGCCACGGAGAGTAAGCGAAGGGCGGTGAGGGAGCCTCCGGCGATCAGCGACCAAACATACTGGACCCAGTAATAGACGGGCGCGAGGCGGAGCCGGGAATCCTCGGCGAAGACGCAGTCCATGCAGTCGGAGAAGGAGGAGGCGGGGTAGCAGGCGGTGGTGAGGGCCTCATCGCCCCAGGCGGATTCGTGGGTGATGGCGGCGAGACGGAGCGCAAGGCCAAGTATGAGGATGAGGAAGAGGATCAGGAGCGTTCCACGAGAAATAGGTGGAGACGCATTAGGATCCTTGGTCACTTGGTCCTCTTTCTTTCCAGAGCGGCTGTTGGCGGTTTCAATGAAAACATTTAACCTCAAAGGTCGCAAAGAACTCAAAGGGGGATGACAGTTGACAGTTGATAGTGTCTTCGGCGTGTCCGGTTTGTCCTGTCTTGTGCGTACATGCAAAAGGCCCGCATGTGATATTCACATGCGGGCCTTTTTTAAGATAGCGCCGGCAGCGTCCTACTCTCCCACACAGTTGCCCGTGCAGTACCATGGGCGCAGACAGGCTTAACTTCCGTGTTCGGAATGGGAACGGGTGTGGCCCTGTCGCTATAGCCACCGGCAAAACTTGGTGTCAGGGTTTATTCTGACTAAAGTAGTTTTGACAGAGAATGTTGGGTAATTTACTGGATTACAATATCAGACGGCTAAAGGGAGTTGATTATTTAGCAACTCTATG